>DASVKR010000017.1:0-21576 GCA_036385275.1 Candidatus Cryosericum sp.
TCTATGTGGCCAAAGCGTGTCCGTTCAGCTCTCACCTTTTTCTTGATGAGTTCTTCATAGCGGTCGTCCTCCCCGTGGGACACGAAGGCCGACACCACATCAACGCGTCTCTCAAGATCTCTGCTCATCAGCATCAGGAACACGAAATCAACATAGGCATTTGTAGATCTAGGTCTTCTCCATCGTGCCTGTCTCCTCCGATGTAAACCGCGTTTGCGGGAATAATCGAATTATATACATGGTTGTATACAAGTCAATAAAGATTGGCTACTAGTCAGCCTGCTGATGGAATAGACTAGACGAGTCGATGCGCATTGCACTATCAAGGCAAACCCCGCATACTGTGGGCCTAGTGTCTCAAGAGAGTGCTGGGTGCCTTTTGTCGGCAAAGGAGGTACATATTCATATCACGCGCATCTGGGCTGACCAATCAGGTGAGTCTCATTATCAGGATATCGAGATCGTCCTGGTCCCATCCGGACCTTTGGGATGGATGTCCACTCCCTTTCCCGTGGCGTCGATGATTCTTCGTGAGAACGAACCAGGATACGACTATGATTGGCATGTCGCACCTCGAAGACAATACATCGTTATGCTGGCGGGTTCTGTAGAAATCCAGGTGTCTGATGGAGAATCCAGGACA
The DNA here is from genome assembly GCA_036385275.1 of Candidatus Cryosericum sp. Classification (GTDB taxonomy): domain Bacteria; phylum Caldisericota; class Caldisericia; order Cryosericales; family Cryosericaceae; genus Cryosericum. Next base: position 644 of record DASVKR010000017.1, read on the forward strand.
TTCGGACCTGGTGATATTGTTCAGATGGAGGATGTCGCCGGCAAGGGACACAAGTCCCGGTCGCCCGACGGCAACCCCAGGAGATCGCTTTTTCTCCCATTGCCTTAGCGATCACAACCTCATCGTTCCTTTCGGGAACTCTCTCAAGCAAGCAAACCCCGTGAAACCGTTTCGGTTTGTCCGAACGGTTCGCCTGGATTGCAGGACACGAGTCAAGAACTTGCAGTCTGCATCCACCGGTTCCTGGCTATCCACCAACTCACTATCCTTTTGATATGGGGTCAGCTGGTAAATAGACCCCCGGGTGGTAAGTATGGAATTCGCACCTGCGCGAGAGCACCCCTCGTATTGAACTGAAATACTCGGGGGAAAGCACCCCTTGCCTTGAACAAAAGGGCTCGGGGGGACACGACATGCGAAGGTGTAACACTCTCGGGACAGAGACCCCCTTGCCTTGAACAAAAGGGCTCGGGGGGTTCCAAAAGTGTAACATTCTCGCGGTGTATCCTTCCTTAATAATATGAAAAAGGAATACGAACGCCGGCATGCTAAGGATCCATGGTGACACAAGTCGTTTCCTTACACTGGATGTTTTCATGTTTTCTTCACTATTTCATGACGAGTCTCTTGACATTCATGTTGAACTTAATATTATTTAGGTGCAAGTGAACAACATTCTATTAGGAGGCACGAGATGACCAACATGACGACGAGACCGATGGACCTGGTGTATCGTGGCCGGCTGGATACGACTACGGCGGTGCTGCTGTTCAACGTCGTCTGGACCGTCAGCGGCAAACGTGAGTATATCGTCAGGGATTGAACGCATCCGAGACTGGGAGGACAACATGTCGCAAGAACAAGAGAAGATCGAACGCATGGTCCAGCAAGGCAAACTCTCACGTGCCGAGGCAGATGAACTGCTCGCGACCCTCGAGCCGCAGGGACCCGGGCAGTCCCGCCCGTCCGTCCAGGGGTCACAGCCTCGCACACGCAGGACGTTCCGGATCCACGTCGATGAAGCCGGCGGAGAACATGTCGACCTGGGATTTCCCATGGCGCTTGTGGGCGTTGGCCTGAATATCCTTGCCCGCAGAGGCAAGGCGACGATCGATCTCGATGGCAAGGAGGTCCCCATCGACATCGAGGAGATCAGGCGCCTAATCGCGGACCCTGCCTTCGTCGGTGAACTCATGACTGTTCATACGGGCGATGGAAACAACGTCGTCCTCAGTGTCGAGTGAGGTGGTCGTGAAGCATCTGCCGATAACGTGCCCGTCCTGTGGATCTCAGCTGGAGATTGCCGAGCTGCACTGCCCCGCCTGTGGCACGACTGTGCGAGGAGCGTACCCGCTCGACCGGTTCGCGGCCCTGTCCGCCGAGGACGAGCAGTTCCTGCTAACCTTTCTGGCGGCCCGTGGAAACCTGAAAGAAGTCCAGGACCGCCTGGACCTGTCCTACCCAACCGTGCGCGGCCGTCTGGACAAGGTGCTCGTGGCGCTGGGACTGACCGGCGACGACAAACCCGCCGAGAAGGCCGCACACAAACCGGACATCATGGAACTGCTCGACAAGCTGGAAGCTGGCGACCTGAGCGTCGATGCGGTCCTGAAAACCATCAAGGGAGGTAGCGATGAGCCGGGCGAAGGAACGACTGAGTGAGCTGAAAGAGAAGGGGCTCATTACGCAGGAGCAGTACGGCGAATTGCTGGCGGCTCTCGGCACGGTCGAGAACGAGGTGCCACAGGTTCCGCAGACGCCTCGCCTGCCAGTTGAACCTGTGCCACCGACCGCCCCCATACGGCCAGTGACTCCAATGTCTGCACCGCAGGAAGTGGGCCGCCGTCTGAGCGTACGCCTGATCTCTGAGGACCTGCACGTGCGCGGCGTCCAGGGGCTCTCAGCTGTCCGGGTCGTCCGGGGTCAGTCCGCCGTCCGGACCCATCAGAATGGTGACGTCATCGAGGTCGAGTCAGGGTTGACGGCACGCGAATTCCATGGCTTCTCGTTCAGTTTCGGGTTTGGCAGCGATGGCGATCCGGTGGAGCTCGAGGTGCCTGCCGACATGCCGTGCGAGCTCAAGACCGTGTCCGGGGATGTCACCATCAGCAATCTCAAGGGCGAAGTCGTCGTGCACACCGTGTCCGGCGACATTGACGCCAGCGCGCTGGCGCACGTCACTTCCGCACAGGCGACGTCGGGCGACGTCGACCTGGACGAGTGCCTCGTGGATGGCGACATCGTGAGCAAATCGGGCGACGTCGATATCCGGAACTCGACCGTCCGTGGCATGATCAAGTCGTATTCAGGCGATGTTTCCGTCCTCAACGCAGTGCTGAACGATGCCGACGTCCTCAGCTTCAGCGGCGACGTGAGCCTGGAAGGTGTGACCGTCCAGGGTGGCGCCCGCCTGAAGACGACCAGCGGCGACGTCCGCGCGGGACTTGACCAGCACGACATCATGGTCGACGTCGAGACGCGGTCGGGCGAGGCAAGCGTCAGGGGACCAGGCGTCGATGTCGAGGTCCAGCGGCAGCGTATTCCGGTGGGGCTGGCGACCGTCGAACTCTCGGTCCGCACGGGCAGCGGCGATATCGAGGTCAGACTGACGTAGTTCTCCTTCCGAAAAGACGTCAGAAACCCCCGGTCACCGCAGCCGGGGGTTCGCGTTCGCGGGAAGGATGGAACCGTCCCGAAGTGTAACAGTCATGACGTATGGGTCCCCCACAACCTCTCTGCTCAGGGTGAATTGACATGTTGCAACGCGCTCTTCACCATCGAGGAAAATGCTGGTATAATTATATAAATTACCTGTAGGTTCAACCGCCTTTGTCAGACACGTCGACGTGATAGCGGCATACCGGAAAAAGGAGAGGGAGATGAACTACGATTTCGAACGCGGGCTTGAACGACACAACAAGGCAGCGTTTGAAGGGAGTCGATGTGTTGTTTTTCCCCGACTCACCCCCTGGGGAGATCTAAGTTCGTCGGCTGCGGGACCTCACGGCCCCCACACGGATAGACCGCGATCGTGCGCGGGCACCCGACTGCCTTACGCGCTGTCGCGATTGCGAAACACTTCGTTCCTCTCATGTTCAGCGCACTATCCTTGTGGGGTATCTCTTCATCCAGGAGGGTATAGTTGACATCGATAACAGTTCGCCTGCATGCCAGCCTCAAGAAGTATGCAAAATCCCGTGGGGGCACTGCGAGTCTCAACATACCCGACGAAACAACCGTCCTAGGTGTCGCCAGGATTTTGTCCATTGGCCCTATGGAAGCCGGTTTGTTCGTCCTTAACGGGGAGCTTGTACATGACAACGTGGCCGACTCCACGATGGTGCATGACAAGGATGTACTAGACGTATACTCGATGATGTTTGGGGGCTGAACTTAGGAACCTCAGATACGTATGCCTGCCTAGTTGTTCGTCTGCTTTGGAAAAGCCCCGGAGTGCGACGAATCGAACCTCCGGGGCTTACGGACACGCGTTCGGAACATGCGAGCTGGACTACAGCTGCGGCCCCTTCAAGTAAACGTCAACGGGGTCCTGGTATAGCAATGCCTCCGCCTTGGTGAAAGTACCGGAAGCCACATTGGACAGGATGCCGACCAATTGTTCGCCGACCTCGGCCAGAAGCGTACCATGTTCAATAATGCTACTTGAGTCAAAATCGATTTCGTCCTTCAGGTTCCTAGATGTCCTAGGGTTACCCGTCGCGTAGAAGATGGGCGCCACGAGTCCCGTGGACGTGCTGGGGAGTGCAGCATCCACGTGGAGGGCTCCCCCTCCCAATTGGAAGATGATCAGCTGGGCGCCTGAGGCCGCATATCCAAGGAAAAGGGAGGAAGACGACATCCATGAGTCCACAAAGAAGAGTCCTGTAGACGCCGGGCGTTCAGCGTACCGCAGGACGCCCTGAATGGTGTGGTGCCCTGACTTCGCCACAGCCCCCAAGGACTTCTCCTCCAGCGTCGTAATGCCGGCTTCGATATTGGCAGGAATGGGATTGATCGTCCTAATGTCTTCACCCGTAGCCTTTGCTGCTTCTTCCGTTTTGGCCACGGCATCCAAAAAGGCTCTTCTAACTGTATCGTCGTGACACCGTCTTGCCAGGATATGTTCTGCTCCAATCACCTCCGTAGTCTCAGAGAAGAAAGCTGTGCCGCCTGAATCCAGCAGACGATCAACAGCGTATCCGACCACTGGGTTCCCCGCCAGACCCGAAGTTGCATCTGACAAGCCGCACTTGATCCCAATCGTCAAGGCACCGAAATCGGAGCTCGTGCGCCGCTGCCTTGATATCTGGACTACCAACTGTCGGGCAACCCGGACTCCCTGCCCTAGGGCGCCGTATAGTCCCCCGTCGCACTTCTCCAAGTCAAGTATCTCGACAGGCTTCCCGGTTTTCCTTATTTCTGAAGCAAGCACGTCAGCACGGAGCTCCGGATAGCCTGTGGTGCGGCTGTTGCACACGATCATCACCGCCCCAACGTTGGGATTGCTTCCCAGACCCGTGTGAACCCTGGCAATGGTTAATCTATCATCCGAGTCCCTGCCGTCTTCGTCCCCGGCAACAAAGTACGTTGTTCCTCGAACCTGCTCGCAGATCTTCGCAGCTACAAAGTGAGGCCCTCGCGCGATTGCAAGAATGAGAACGAGGTTTCTTATGCCGACTCTGCCGTCTGACCTGGTGTACCCAAGTATGCTCAAGGTGTCTACTCCTTGCCCGAGGTCCTTCGTCTAGCCCTCGTGCCTTCGGATGCCGGTATATCTCCCCGCCCCCGCCCCCCTTCAACATTTTGAGTATGAACGAGCTCGCCCGCTCTTATTGAACGAGACGCCGAACCGATCACCTCACCATATTTCACGATGTCCTCGCCGTTGGCGATGTCGACCAAGGCGATCTTGAAACCGAACGGAATCCGATCAGCGGCCGTAACGCTACCACGACGCTCGCCCATACCATAGTCGAGTATGTCAGCAACATCGATGTCATCCACGGCAGTGCCAACGTTGTCTTTCTCATGCAGTACTACTATTCGCTGCCCCAAGTCGTCTAGTCCTCAACCCTGGTTACGAGTTGTGCAAACAGCTGCTCGATTCCTTTCTGGTCAACAGCCCTGGGGTTAGCTCCACGCATGCCTGGGAAACCCATAGCATCATGAGCCAGTCTTCCAATCTCCTGTGCATCTATGCCAACATCACCAAGAGTCATTGGCAGGTCAAGGTCTCTCAGCAGCTGCCTTACTGCTCGAGCAGCACAGTGAGCGGCTTCCATCTTCGTGAGGCCTTCAAGGTTCTCGCCGAGTTCGACGGCGATTCGTGCGAACTTCTCTGGAACTGCAACTGCATTGAAATCCATCACTACCGGCAGACACATCCCGCACGCAACACCGTGTGCAACATTGAACAGCCCTCCCATTGGGTGGCCCATGCAATGCGCAAGCCCTAGACCCGCTTGGTCAAAAGCCACGCCCGTCATACAGGAAGCAAGGAGCAGCTTGCCTTTGGCATCAATATTGGCGGGCTGTGAGAAGGCCGTTCGGAGGTTCTCCCCGATCATTCGAATTGCGCCGATGTTTATGGAGTCTGTGAGAGGATTTCCCTTCCACGAAGTGTAGGACTCGATAGCGTGGGTCAGGGCATCCATGGCGCATGCTGCAAGGACTGGTGCGGGCAACCCGGACATAAGCAGCGGATCGAGAATGGCAACACGCGCAAACATCGTGTCTCCGTACTTGAAGCCGTCCTTGAAATGAGTCAAGTGATCCGTTGCAACCACGGTACGGGTGACTTCACTACCGGTGCCGGCTGTCGTTGGAATGGCGATGAATGGCGCTATGACCTTCGACACCACCTTTCCATCCATGAGATAATCCCTCATCTTGCCGCCGTTGGTCATCAGGAGGGCGATGCCCTTGGCAGAATCCAGCGCGCTTCCCCCTCCGATTCCTACGATGGTGTCGGCATCAACAGACACGGCGTAGTCGAACGCTTCGTCCATTGTCGTGTCTAAGGGGTTCACTATGATCTTGTCATACACATTCACGGTCACGCCAGGCAAATCGCTCACCACTGCCTTTGCCTTGTCGGCCAGCCCTGCCTTCGCGATGCCCTCATCGCAGACCAGGACTACCGACTTGGACCCAAGTCGAGCCAGCTCGTTTTTCAGCTCGCTGAGTGATCCCTCACCGTAGATGATTCTTGTAGGCTCATCAAACGAAAACCTCTGAAGCCCATCCATTCTCATATCCGTCTACCTCCTCGAAGGTTCTGGCGTACTTAGTACGCCAGCAGAAATGCACTACCAGCTAGCAGCCAGGCTGGCCACCAGCTTCAGAACGCTGCATGATGCCTATTACCACTCGATTCGAGTTCTTCATACCCTCTCCACTCACCAGCCCAAGGTTACCCAAGAGGCTTCGCATGTCCGGCGCAACAATGCCGTCACAAGATGGTACTATGGCACCCGAAGCGGCGAGCAGGGCCGACTCCACGGCCCATCCCGATGCCAGAGCTACTTTCAACGAACATCCTTCTTTGGCGCCATCACATACTACCCCTGAGATGGACCCTACCATGTTCATCATGGCACCGAGCATCTCCATCGTCGTCCCCTTCAGGAGGTAAACCACTCCAACGGTTGCTCCCACCCCTGCCGCAACTCCACAACCACACATGGCCGAAAGAGTGCCAGTAAAAGCCTTAACGTACACTGTTACCAGGTTCGCGAGTATGAGCGAACGGACAAGCTCTTCATGCGAAGACCCGAGAGCCTCCGCTGCAGCAATGCAGGTGAGAAAGACGGTAATCCCATGGTTGCCACTCCCTGCACTGCTCATCACGGGAAGACAGCTGCCCGACATCCGAGCCTGCGACGCAGCAGAGCAAAGTACTTGTGCCCTTGTGGCCATACCGCTGCCCAAATCCCCCTTTTGCACGAGCGCAGCGAGCTGATGGCCGAAACCATTGTCTAAGTGCAGGCCCTCGCCAGCTATATCCATATTCATACGAATCCCATCCTCGATCATGCTGACATCCCGCAACGGAAGGAAATTCGCGAACTCGACGAGCTCATCGAGTTCGAAGGTTGAGATTGGGCAAGGCTCGCCCGCTTCGACTCCCTTGGACGAACCGACCGAAACCTGAACACCGTCTGTGCGCTCGACAGAGACGACATTCAGATACTTGTCAACAGTGACGACTCTGACTGACCCAGAAGCAGTCACCAGCTCGGTCTCGATGAAAAGACTGTCATGGCCCCAGTCTATGCCCACATCGACAATCCCTGATTGCACTAGTGCTGTTGCTCGTGCAACGTCGCTGTCCCTGATTCCCTCAATCACCTGATATTTCCTATCGGGATTCCCAGCAACACACCCTAAAGCCGCTGCTATCAGCAGTCCCCGCGCACTACTTCCAGGGATGCCAACCCCTTGTGCATTCTTGAACAATCCGGGGTTGACAGACACCCTAAGGCTGGTGACTTCTCCACTTGCTGCCTTCCGCGCAACTGCCACCGAGTAAGCTACAGAAATCGGGTCTGTGCAGCCATTCGTCGGAACAACTTCGCGCCGCAGTATGTCGAGTAGGACGCTGCGCTGTTCGAGGCTGATGCTCATTTTAGTCCTCAGTCCTCCGCAACGAGACCCAGACGTCTCAGCGTCTCCTCGGTGGGTCGTCCGAACTCATCCCAGCCTCTCACTACGTAGTAATCTGAAAGCATCCTGTTTAGAGGCGGGAGATGATGCGCGGATCCTCCCTCGCCGCGCTCCTGAGTGAGTATGCGTGCCGGCAACGTGTCGTCCTTCCTGCTGATCCCACAGTCCAGGTCATACTGCCGACGAAGATTCCAGATGCGTTCTCCGGCCAGCAGGAACTCCGCAATGGACATGTCCCAACCGGTCACCAGGTTCAGCCAATGCAACAACTTCGACGTGTCCACGCCGAACCACACCATGAACTTGCACTCCTTGAGACTGTCGTACAGTCCAGCAACGTTCTGCAGCCCGGCCTCCATCTTGGCCTTGTCCTCTACCTGATAGGGATCTTGTTTCTCAAATAGCCCAATCTCTGGCATTGCAAGCGCCTTTTCGTAGAATCGACCGTTCATGTCCGATAGATGGCATGCCCCTCGATTCGACGTCGCGTACCCAAGAGCGGTGGAGTTAAAGACACGTGGTTCATGCGCAGGGAACTCGAGACCCTTCACCTCGATGGCGAACTCTTTTGCCAAACCGCCAATCTTTTCCGCGGCCTTTCTAACTCCCTTGCCAAGTAGTTCGCCAATCATCTCTTGATTGGCAATCATGTGGACGAGCCCAATCAGCGCTTCAGGGGATCCCCATGTAAGCTTCAGCCCATTGGTGTCCTTGTCCGTTATCAATCCATGTTCATAGCACTCCATAGCGAAGCCAATGACTCCACCGACAGATATGGTATCCAGCCCGTAGCGGTTACAAAGCTCATTTGCCTTGCAGATGGCGCCTAGATCATCAACGAGGAGGTTGCTTCCAATAGAACCAACAGTCTCAAATTCCGGCCCAGAGCCACTCACTCCCTTGTAGGGACCTTGGTCGATGCGGATTTTTCTGCCACAACCGACGACGCAGTTGCCGCAGAAGAAAGAGACTGCATGATACTGCTTTGTCTGCTCCTCACCCGAGATCCTCTCAGACTTCCCATCCCAAGCTCCACGACCCCAGTTTCTTATCGGCAAGTCCCCCGAGAGCTCGTTTCCGATGAGGCCCTCTGATGTCCCGTGGTCATGCATGCCACCGCGGTTTGCCACCTGAAACTTGACTAGCTCGGCCATCTCTTCTCGCAGTGTTGGGGCATCGGCAAGCTCGGGCTTCTTGTTTCCTTTGACAACAACCGCCTTCAGTTTCTTGGAGCCCATGACCGCCCCAAGTCCGCACCGTGCTGCTGCACGTGCATCACGGCCATCAGTGAATATTCCCGCAAGCCCTATCTGGCGTTCTCCTGCCTGCCCGATAGTCTGAACTTGGACATCGGTTCCATATCTTGCCTTGAGTATCTCCTCCGTTTCATACGTGTCCTTTCCCCAACAATCCGCTGCTTCCTCTATCTTGACCGAATCCGCATCGATGTAGATGCACACAGGATGCGCGGACGACCCCTGAACGATCATCCCATCGTAGCCGGCGCCCTTGAGCGCAAGTCCCCAGTGCCCACCGACATCGGCTTCTCCCCAGATGCCCGTCAAGGGACTCTTGGCAACAACAGAATGGCGACCGCTCGATACGATACCCGTTCCAGTGAACGGGCCAGTCATGAAGATCAGTCGATTCTCTGGTCCGAGAGGATCTGTGCTCCCACTCGTCTCTTTTCTGAGAAAGTAGCCACCCAGGCCGATTCCCCCGATGTACTTCCTGTAGATCGATTCCGGCGGCTCCTCGACCATCACCGTACTGAGCGTCAGATCGACGCGCAGGATCCGTCCCATGAATCCTTTCAGCATGACAACCTCCAGTTCTTGGGATTAGTGGCGTCTCGCCACGTGAACCACGAAGATGCTCTCTTCTTGACAACAAACGTTCATGCGTGCATCAACAATCACTTTCCCAGATAGGCATGTACCAGTTGGTCATCGTGTCGCAGGTCCGAGCAAGCACCAGACTTCTCAATGGTTCCAGTTGACAATATATAGGCACGCTCTGCAATTGACAATGCTTTGTAGACATTTTGCTCGACGATCAGTATCGCAGTGCCACTATGGTTGATCTTCTGGAGAATGTCGAAAACCTGATTAACTATGATCGGGGCTAGTCCGAGCGATGGCTCATCTAGCAGCATAAGTTTAGGCCTTGACATGAGCCCCCGTGCTACCGCAAGCATCTGCTGCTCACCGCCGCTCAGCAGACCGCCGAGCTGGGTTTGACGCTGCCCCAGAATAGGAAAGAGCTCAAACACCATGTTGAGGTCTTGTTTGACCCCCAGGCGGTCTTTCCGCGTGAAGGCACCAACACGAAGATTCTCCAACACAGTGAGACCGGGCAATATCTGGCGTCCCTCGGGTACTAGTGCAATGCCACTCTCGACGACCTTATGGGGAACGCCGGACAACCTGTTTCCATCGAAGGAGATAGTTCCATCGGAGGGATGATGTAGTCCGGAGATGCACTTCAAGAGAGTCGACTTCCCTGCACCATTGGGCCCGAGCACTGCGACAAGCTCATGGTCTCCAACCTCCAAACTGATGCCTCTCAACGCCTTGATCCCGCCGTATGAAGCATGCAGATTCTCAACTCTTAGCACGTCAATTCTCCCTATCCGTCGTTTCTCCGAGGTAGGCATCTATGACGGACCGATTGGCCTGCACTTCCTTCGGTATTCCATTGCAGATGGTCCTGCCAAAATCGAGTACAGTTATCCGATCACAGATCTCCATGACCACACTCATATGATGCTCGATCAAGAGTACCGTCAAGTCAAAGCGTTTCCGAACGTCCCTTATGAACCCGACCAGCTCCATTGACTCCTCCTCATTCATGCCTGCTGCAGGTTCATCAAGAAGAAGAAGTACCGGTCTCGCCGCAAGCGCACGGGCGATTTCCAGCTTCCGCTGGCTCCCATATGGAAGAGCCCCCGCCCTCTCATCAGAAACACCTCCCAGACCCAACAAATCAAGCAACTCCCTCGCGCGCTTCCTGATCTTGGCCTCGTCCCTCTGGTAGCGTCTGGTCTTGAATATCGCGTCCACCATGCCATAGGTGGCATCCACTCCGCTAGCCATGACCACATTATCTATGACGGAGAGCTGAGTGAACAATCGTATGTTCTGGAAGGTGCGCCCTATACCGAGCTGTGCAATCCTGTACGAACCAAGACCAACTAGATTCGTGCCTCGCAGAGCCATCGTCCCAGCTGTAGGATGGTATATCCCAGTCATCAGGTTGAAGATCGTCGTCTTCCCCGCGCCATTCGGGCCTATTAGACCATGGGTAGTCCCCTGCTCGAGCTCCAGTGAGAATTCATCCACCGCACATACCCCACCGAACTTCTTACCAAGACCCTTTATGGACAAGATGCTATTCATGTCTTCCCCTCTTTGCTAGCAGTCTTGCCGCGCTTGGCGCGCATCCGTTCCCGAATCCAGCCGAAAGACAGCTCGTGATACCCCATGAGTCCGCTAGGTCTGATTAAGATGATGGCAACAACGGCCATTCCATAGAAGAGCATACGGTAGCTGGCAAGCGACCTAAACAGCTCAGGAAGGAGCGTCAAGACAACGCACGAAATAACAGAACCACTCAAGCTTGCCAGGCCACCAACAACAACGGTGATCGTGAATAGCGCCGACTCATTAATATCGAACATCTTTGGAACAATATACATGTAGTAGTGCGCGAAAAGCCCTCCAGCAAACCCTGCAAACATTGCGCTCAACACAAAAGCCATCTGCTTGAAGCGAAAGGTGTCTATACCAACGGCCTCGGCCGCCACCTCTTGCTCACGAACAGCCGTGAAGTTGCGACCGAACTTCGAGTGAATGAGGTTAGCAGCCACTGCCACTGAACCAACAGCAAGTACTACCGCAATCCACAGCGTTGTCTTGGGAGGAATGTTCGCAAACCCACGTGCACCACCGGTCACCTTGTCAAAGAACTCGATCAAGACCTGCACGACTTGACCAAACCCGAGTGTCGCAATAAGGAAGTAGTCTCCCCTGAGCCCCAGCGTCAGCCGGCCTAATCCAAACCCTATGATAGCGGCGACCAGTACGCCGGCGACCAACGACACCAGGAAGGGCGTATGTAGCTCGACACTGGCAATCGCCGATACGTACGCCCCGAGGGCCATGAAACCAGCATTCCCGAAAGAAAACAGGCCCGTGAAACCAGTGAGTAGAGAAACTCCAGTCACTGCAATGACATTAATACATACAAGTATAATCAGCCCCTGAGCATAGCTTGATAACATTTCTCCGCCCCTGTCCTAAGCCTTATCCACGATGTTCTTCCCAAGAAGGCCGCTCGGACGGACGAGAAGAATCGCGATCAGCAACGCGAATGTGAAAGCATCCCGCAAACCGCTGCTGATAAAACCGCCCACAAGCGCTTCCATGACTCCGATAGTCACGCCCCCGAGTATGGCTCCCGGAACACTCCCCAGACCGCCGACAACACAGGCGATGAAAGCCTTCAGAGCAATGCTGCCCATTGTGGGGTAGATGTTATACTTGAGACCCAACAGAACTCCAGCCATTCCGGCAAAAACACCAGCAAGCAGGAACACAAGCCTGATATAGAGGTTGACGTCCACTCCCAGGACAGACGCAGTTACCATATTCGAGGAAGCTGCTCGCACTCCAAGTCCGAACTTGGTTCTGCCGATGAGCAGCCCAAGCGCGACCAAGGCCACGACTATGATCCCCATGGTTAACAGGTCCAAAACCCCCAGGCTGATACCTCCAAGTCGGATTGACCGCACTGGAATGACATCTCCGTATGTGCGAAACCTTGGACCAACTGTAACCATTATCAGGTTCTGAAGGGTAATGGAGAGCCCCATAGCAGCTATCATTAGGAACATCTTGGGAGAATGGTTGTTCCTAATGCGACGGTAGGCTACCATATCGCTCAGCATGCTAACGCACCCAGCGCCAGCAATCGCCAACACAACTGCCAACCAGAACGGAACGTGTCCCGACGTCTGCGCGATCAACGCGATGTACGCCCCCACCATTGCTATATCCCCATGTGCCCAGTTGGAGAAGCCGAGCAAGCTATAGATCAGGGAGTAGCCACTGGCAATAAGCGCATAGACACTTCCAACAGACAAACCGTTCACGACTTGTTGTAAGAACATCACCGGCCTCGCTTTGCATCGAATGAAGAGCGGAGGAAATGAGCTTCCTCCGCTCAACTCAGAGCCCTTCTTCTCTCAGGGCTTGAAATCTCCAACAAAGACTCGTTTCGAGCCCGTGATATGGAATAGGCTGGCCTCTTTGCTTGGGTTATGTGTCTTTATGTCCACCGTTATCGGTCCCATCAATCCCTGGAAGTTAACAGTAGATTCAAGCGCGTCCCGAAGCGCCACAGGGTCAACTTTCCCGGCACGTTCACATGCATCCTTGACCCAGTACAGGCCATCGTGAACCGCCAGCGATTCAGCTTCCGGCTCGGTCCCCCACTTCGCGACATACGCGTCATGAAACGGTTTGGTTTCAGGCCGAGCAAAAGCTGGCTGAGAACAGTAGTAGCTTCCCTCGAGAGCTGGACCAGCCAAGCCCATCAGTTCTGGTGAATCCCAAGAGTCCGGACCCATGAAGGGAATCTTCATACCCAGCTCCTTTGCCTGGTTAGCAATAAGGGCTACGTCCTTGTAGAACCATGGAAGCAGGATGACGTCCGGCTTCATCGCGGCGAGTTTCGTGAGTTGTGTGCGGAAATCATTGTCACCAGATCGTCCACTCACGGTCCCCACCATCTTACCCCCGTTGGCCACGAACGCCTTATTGAACCATGTCGTCTCTGTTTGAGCGAAATCCTGAGTCATGTCGAGGAACGAGGCAAATGTCTTCGCCTTCAACTCCGTAGCAGCATACTTCCCCAAGACCTGAGCCTGAAACTCGTCAGTATAGCCGATGCGGAATGAGTAGGGATAGACTAGGCCTGTTGCCTGGTCAACGGTCACTGCATCATTCGTGCAAGTAGTCCCCAACAATGGAATTTTCTTCTGGCAAGCGATAGGGGCTATCGCCTTGTTGCAGCTGGAGAAGTTGGTGCCTATCACACAGAGCACTCCCTGATCAACGAGACTGTTGAAGGCATTGACGGAGTCAACAGCCTGCCCACGGCCATCCATGGGAATGAACTGGATCTGCCTGCCGAGGATTCCACCCGCAGCGTTGATCTCGTCCGTTGTCATCTGGCCAGCTTTTGAGCCCGCCTGGCCCCATATTGCGGTATCGCCAGTCAAATCACCGATGAACCCAATTTTGATTGGCTCAACGGTCGCACTCTTCTTGCAGCCCAACACAGAAACTGCGGCAAGACACACGATAAGCAGCAAACAAGTCAATTTAGACAAACAGACAATTCCCTTTCTGCACATTCTATTTTCCTCCCATGTAGAACATCTCACGACTATCGCTCTCAACCCAGATGAAACTTTGTGCACGCACTCCTCCTGTAGGAATCACCTCCTCTCACGAACCAACCTACTGCTTGGAGTACCTTGAGCTGCTCCCCATTGCCCTGAGCGATCAACTCTCCTCAGGTCCATTTTGGTTATAGGTTATCAATAATAGCTATGGCCTCGATCTCGACGTCTGCTTGACCTGGGAGGTCGCCTACCTGGACGCAGCAGCGTGCAGGGAAGGGGCTCTCGAAGAACTCCCGATACACTGCATTTACTGCCGCAAAGCCTCCCATGTCCCTCATATATATGCTGACCTTGACAACATTCCCCAATTCAAGCCCGGCACGTTTGACTATGGCCTCGAGGTTCTTCAAGGCCCTTCGAGTTTGGATCTCGATATCCCCCGTTTCTAAGGCGCCCGTCTCAGGGTCTATACCCACTTGACCCGAAATGAAGACCAAGTTTCCCGCCCTTACCGCCTGTGAGTAAGGTCCAATCGCTTGCGGAGCGCTCAAAGCTGCAACTGCTTCTCTCACAATCTGTCCTCCCGATTCCTTTTCCACAATAGGTCCAATCCCAGTGGGCAACAGAGACAAACCACGCCCGTCCCTACTGTCCGCCGACGTGTAGCATGTCGTCCTGGTTTCTGAGAAAACGTGCCTCCCGCACGTAGTTGTAAACCGTGTAGACAGAGACCCCCATCTCGTGTGCAACAAGATGGGCGGCATCCTTAATGTCAAAGACCCCCATCCCGTAGAGTTCCGCCACAATGAGCCTGTTTCTCTTCGTAGAGGATGTGCTGTGCTGGCCCTCTACTCTACTGAGAGCCCTGTTAAGACTCGCGCGAACAAGGTCTGAGGCACTGGAGGGAAACGTCTCGCCCGGAAGCGGCTGGGGTTGAGCATCTTTCGAAGAAGCAGTCTCCAGGTAATCTATGAGTGGTGCGGACATATCCATGTTGAAGCACAGCAGGCCAATTGGCTTTCCCAGATCGTTTCTGATGACGGCAGAGAATGACCTGAGCGTTCGGCCATCGCTGGTCGTGGTCAGATAGCTATTAAACACACTATCATTGCTGGTCGCTGCACGCTTGAGGATCTCGATACCATAGTCCGTCATGGGCGCACCAACTGTTCTTCCGGTCACGCTCCCATTCTCGATCTTGATGACTGAATGCAACAAGTCCTCGGTCGTATGAAGGACAACTTCGAAGTGCTTTCCAAAGTACTGTGCCAGACCATCTACGACGGGCTCCAGTGCCTTCAGAATGCCTCTATCACAAGGCATGCTTGCGCCAGCCTGCATCGAGACGGTCTTGGCAGTTCTGTGCTTCTTGTCCACAAGTCTCCTCATCAATGTCTCCTTAGCTGTCCTTGACATCTCTTCATACTGTATACATATACAGGACAAAATTGCAATACCATTTGCGCCACAAAAGTAACAACTACTCCTATTGTACTATGTTGCTTTCCCTGCAACCCTAATAGGTCCTTGCATTCAGCTTAGTCTACGGAGCATGACGAGCCGTGAACATGAGCGCTGTGGAACACCAACAATCCGTGTCTCTCTTACAACAAACAACTGATATTGACCTTTATTTACAATGTACATATGCGGGGGGAATACAAAATTGCAATAGAATTTACACCAAGAATATAACAATTACTTCCTGAAATACCAGTACAGGCTAAACATCAGTCCAACTACGAGATGTACATCTTCTTCCATTCTTGAGACCATTTCTGGACCATCTGGCGATTTACCTGCGACAGTAAGAACCCTCACCTATCTTTCTTCCACCTCCATCCCAACCCGATAAGTCACAATCTACTTCTCGAGCTCACGGAACTGTT
Source organism: Candidatus Cryosericum sp. (assembly GCA_036385275.1). Taxonomy (GTDB): domain Bacteria; phylum Caldisericota; class Caldisericia; order Cryosericales; family Cryosericaceae; genus Cryosericum. The sequence continues at coordinate 16,607 of DASVKR010000017.1, forward strand.
CTCACACATTCAGTGAATCGATGCACACAAGTGTATGAGTAGGGAGAGAACGATAGCCTCGGTCTAATCACAGTGAAGATTGCCTATTCGGCACTAACAAAATAATGTGTGGCTTTACCTATAGTCCTACGCTCTTGGATAATCCGATGAATATTCTGGAGCTTTCTATCAGCCTACAGGGTTGGTATAAGTTAACAAGCACGCAGAAGAAACGTTACCCACAATATTGCAGGATTCGCCTCTCCCTACCTACGTATTTCATCACCTAAGAATTATTCTGAACGTGTGGGTCATTGCATCATCAGGAATCACAGCGAAATGGTCCGGCATGTCACGGCTCCGAGCGAGGTCAGGGGAGGAAGGTATCTCTTGTGGATCCTGCTGCCGATCCGGACCTTCTGCAGCAGGACCATGGAGGGCTGGAGCACATTGGCACGCCGGGCAAGGAGGATTTCCAGCTGTCTCAGGTCAGCGAGCTGACTCTGTGTATCGAACCGGCGGTATCCCAGACACTGCGGACCAGGGTCCAGTTCTTGCTCTCCACGTAACAGTTGTCGTTCTTGTGCCAGGGACGGGAACGGGTGAAGCGGATACCGTGAGCATCGCAGAACCGTCTCAGTTCGTCGTTGATGAATTCGCTTCCGTTGTCCGAGTGCAGAACCAGGACCGGGGACGGCAGGTGGCTCAGGGCTGTAGTGAGGGCAGCAAAGACGTACGCCTGTGCATGGCTGGAGACCGGGACGATCTCGGTCCATCCTGAACAACGGTCAGTGACGGTGAGGGTGTAACAGCGGTCTCCTGCTACCTTCCCTCCGCCATGACTCACAAGGTCAACCTCCACATATCCGGGAGACGCAGTCGAGAGTTCCCGGAAGAAAACTACCGGGATGAGGCCCAGGAGGCTCCCGGGCTTGGTCCGGGAGCAATGCTTCCGGTTGCCCCCCTTTGCCTTCTCCTCCCTCAGCAGGCGGTCCATCGTGGCAGACCCCATGTGGAGGAGTGTGGCATGCAGGAGCTCCGGTATGGCTGCCTGGAGTCGCTTGCCACAGAGCTCCCCGGCAAGGTGGTACATCCAGACGAGGGCCTCTACCACGGCAGGACCGTACACGTGCTTCCGCTGTCTGTGCCAGCAGGGAGAGGGTCTCGTGGGGACCAGCGTCGTCCCTCCCAGGATCACCCGCTTCGCATACGTGCGGGGCAGGTATGCTGCGTAGGGAGGACTGTACCCCGTGGTGGCACAGAACTCCTGCAGCATGATTCCTTTCTCCTTCTTCCGGGCACGGAGGTACCGCAGGGACACCTCTTTCCCGACATGCTGTTTCCCTTGCATCGTTAGCGCCATGATGCTGCTCCTTTCCCACATGCTCACACAAGCATGTCAGCATCATGGCCACCTCCTCTCGTTTCACGATGATTTCTTCGTGATGGGGCGAAGGGAGTTCACGATAGATACTACGATCCGTGTCAAGAGGACAAACATGGATTGGCATCATGTTCAAGAGTCCGGTACTTGGATTCTGTCACATAGAGGTGATGAGCGATGAGAAGAAGCTTTCTCATGCAAGCGACCAAGGCAACTTTGGGCTTCTTGTGGTTGTCGCTCACGAGATGCTTGTAGAACACTTTCATACTGTCATTGTGTTGGATACAGTTCATACAAGCCAGGTACAGAACCTTCCTGAGCATTGGGTCTCCTGCCCTGCTGATTTTCCTTCCTCCATTCAAGGAAGACCCTGATTGTCTTCGTACAAGGTCCAGTCCTGCGAGTGCGGTGATCTCATTTCTGTTAGCACCAGGATACTTCCGGAAGAGATACAGAAGATTGATGGCAGAGATGACCCCGACCCCGTTCATGGAAAGAAGATTGTGGAAGGCTTCTCGTGTCTCCTCATGATCCTCTGCATACGCTTTCATCTCTTTCTCGAGCTGTTCCTCCATCGCACCAAGACGCCCCAGCTCCTTCTCGAATGAGTTTTTCAGCTTCTTCGTCACCCCGCTTTTGTACTCCAGAGACTGAAGATGGTTAGAGAGCATGGTCCTTGTTTTCTGGATCATCTCATAACTCCCAAGCTCTGCTCCCAGCTGTTCTGCCATCTCGTCCACCTCCGGGACTCCGAAGTCTTCTTCCGTGAGCAAGGCATGGAAGGCGGAGAGCATCTTCGCATCAACGGCATCTGTCTTCGACCTGTTCCCCAATACCTTTGCGAAGTTCGCACTCTTCTTGGGGTTCACTTCATAAACCTGGACCCCATGTTCTGCAGCAAATGCACGCAGATAGTTGGAATAGGGCCCAGTGGGTTCATAGATGAACCGTACTTGCTGATTCCACTCTCCTCCATACCTCTTCTTGAGGAGCTTCTTCAGGGTCTTCAAACCTTTCTCATTGGGAACCTCACCCTCCAGTGTTCCATCCCAGAGCCCAACGATTGCTTTGAAACATCAATGCCGATATAATCTGTCATACGAAACCTCCTTACTGTATGAGGAGAGTTTGCAATGGGTTGCCCTTCCATACACGTTTCATTTCGTCCACAACCCAAGCTGGAGAATTCTTCTCCGCTTCTGATCCACCACAAACTTTGGAAGGGCGATCCATCTTAGATTCAAGCTCATGAGGATTGCTCATTGCTTCAATGTACGTACGATCTACCCATTCCTCTCACCCATACGCCTCTCAATAGTATCTTCTTCCTCGTCGTATGAGTATCCCCTTCATCGTACGGAATTGAGATGATGCAACGCGCATGACTGTCGTCCGTCCTGTTCTCAGATATACTGTCGGTACCCTGAACAATGGAGGAACCAATGCTGGCCGATGGGAACTATCTGAGCGTTTGTGCATATGACTGTCCCGACTCGTGCGGTATGGTCGCAACCTGCAGGGAAGGGCGACTCGTGGAGCTGGAGGGACGGAAGGACAACCCGTACACGCGTGGCTTCATCTGCCACAAAGAGCGCCGCTGGGTCCGTGATCTGCGGGGCCCGGACCGTCTGACGTCGCCACTGGCACGCCGGAACGGCAAGTTCATCACTGTCGGCTGGGACGAGGCCCTGGACATGACGGCACAGGCGATCCGGTCGGCCGTCCTGCGCCACGGTCACCAGTCCTTCCTCTTCTACGAGGGTGCTGGTAACCTGCTCATGGGCAACGAGATCCAGCACCTGCTTCCCCTGATGCTGGGGGGTAGCACAATGGCCATGGGGTCACTGTGCGGTGCTGAGGGCAAGGTCGGCTTGGCTCGCGGCTATGGCGCGGTCGGCCGCTACCAGCCACTCGCAGCGCTGGAGAGCAAATCCATCCTGCTATGGGGTCGCAACCCGGCCGAGAACAGCGTCCACTTCCTCGCCATTCTGCACGACGCCCGCCGAGCGGGTGCCCGCCTGGGGACCATCGACGTCCGCGCCACGCCCACGACGGCGGTCAGTGACTCCGCGTGGGTCGTGCGCCCAGGGTCGGACCTGACCCTCGCCCTGTACCTGTGCCACGAGGCCATCATCCTCCGTGGCGAACCCCAGGCAGCACACGAGGGATACGACGCGTTCAGGCAGGCGTGTCTGCTGGTGTCCACCGAGGACGCACAGGAGGCAACCGGCCTCTCCGCCGGAGCCCTGCATGCGCTCGTGGGCTTCGTGGTGGCCCAGCCGCCGCTCAGCATCTGGACCGGCGTCGGTCTCCAGCGGACCCGCTGGGGCGCCAATCTTATTCACACCATCGACACGCTGGGCTTCCTGCTGGGCAATCACGGCGTCCCCGGCGGGGGCGTCTGGTTCGAACAGGGCGACGATGATTTGCTGCCGGATGACTTCGCGACTGTGTCCGGCGCTCAGACCCGCTTCGTACCACGTCCCAGCCTGGGAGCGTCACTGCTGGAGGCCGACCCACCCGTCGAGGCTGCGATGTTCGTGAGAGGCAACCCCGCGTCGCAGTGCCCGGACGCCGGCAAGGTACTGAAATTCCTCGAGCAGTGTCCCTTCTCGGTCTGCCTGGACTGGCACATGAGCATGACCGCCCGTGCCTCCACGCTCGTCCTGCCGACGACCGTGTTCCTGGAACGCGGCGACGACTACGTCATGAGCTACTTCCATGACCTGCTGCAGAAGACGAACAAAGTGGCAGAGCCGCCCGAGGGCGTCCGCGACGAGCTGGACATTATCCGGGACGTCGCCCTGCGGCTTGGGCTGCCGGACCGGTTCACAACCGAGAGGGCGCGGTTGGCCGAAATCGAGAACGACCCCCGGCTGACGCCCGCCGGTCCCGACATGTGGCGCCTCAAGGATGCGCCGCGCATCCAGGGCACGTTTCACTTCCCCTCCCACGTGCCCGACGTCCCTGTGGAACCTGGTATGCTGCGTCTCATCACTGTGCACGTGCGCGACTACATCAACGGCATCGACCCAAACCAGGCACGGGCACGCGTCCTGCCTCCCGTGGCATCGGTGTCGACAAACCTTGCGCACGAGCGCTGCCTGATAGAGGGTCAGAAGGTGACCCTGCACAATGCGCTGGGTTCGCTGGATGTGCGTATCCACCTGGACAAGAGCATCGCCGCTCAGACCGTCGTGCTGCCGCAGGGGGTGGAGGGTGTCAACCTGCTCGTCGCTCCCGGACTCACGCCGGATGGCAACTCCTGCATCAACGACAGCTGGATCCTGCTCGATCCTGCACAGCAATGAAGCGGCAGGGCAAGCCACAGCAGAATCCTGTAACCACAGCGCCCGCTCCAGAGAGCGCCGTTCCACACAAGGGACGGGCCGACCCTTCCCTGGAGGCCATCTCCTACGCCGTCGCGGCCCTGGCGAACGCCTACGGCGAAGCACGAGACAAGGCAAAGCTGCTGCCACGGCTGACAGCCGCCTTCGTCCGCGTCGCCGCCCTGGCAAGCCGGGACGAAACCGATGAACAGCTCGCACGTCTCGCGCACATGCAGAAGGAAGCCACACGCCTTGCGGTCGAGCACCTGGAGCGCAAG
>DASVKR010000018.1:0-2575 GCA_036385275.1 Candidatus Cryosericum sp.
TTGGCGAACTTCTGGCACACGCAGGCATGGACGAAGGCAAGGAAGTCACGTGGTTGCCGTCGTACGGTCCAGAGCAACGTGGTGGAACGGCCAACTGCGCTGTGGTGGTCGCGGACGAACCGATTGCCTCTCCAATCCTGACTGAGCCACAGGCAGCGATTGTCTTCAATCGGCAGTCATTCGACAAGTTCGAACCTGTCATCGCGAAGGGAGGATTGCTTGTCCTGGACTCAACCTTGATTGACAGGAAGGCTTCCCGTACGGATCTGGACGTGGTGTACATTCCTGCGACGGACATCGCGACAGAGCTGGGCAACTCGAAATTCACCAATATGGTGCTGCTGGGTGCCTATCTTGGCAAGGTCAACCCCATTAGCATAGCGTCTGTCCATGGGGCTTTGTCAGTGTTCCTGACGGGCAAGAAGGCTGCTCTCATCGAGGTCAATAAGAAGGCGTTGCAGGCCGGCGTCGACTTCGTCAACAAGAAGTAGGGGTGGGGGATGGCAGAACTCCTCGTCAGGAACGCTCGCATTGTTTACCCAGCGACGAGGGGTTTTGTCGTCGACCGGGGATGGCTTCTGGCGCGGGACGGCGTGATTTCTGGTCTGGCCACGGGGGACGTTCCAGTGGATGTCGCGCGGCCGGTTGCAGGGAGGCAGGAGATCGACGCCGCCGGCATGACCTTGCTCCCGGGGCTACTCAACACGCATATGCATCTGTATTCGATGTACTCGCGAGGCATCGGCACTGGGCGTGTATCCCATAGCTTCCTCGATGTGCTCCAGGACCTCTGGTGGCGCCTGGACCGCTCGCTGCTCAAGGATGCCTGCTCGATGAGCGCAACGTTCAGCGGGATGGACTCTCTGCGCTGCGGAACGACGACAATCATCGATCATCATGCTTCGCCCAGCTACATCGCTGGGAGTCTGTCGACGCTGTCCGATGCGTTGAGCAAGATCGGTTTGCGGCACGTGCTTTCCTATGAAATCACCGATCGTAATGGCATACAGGGGGCAGCCGCAGGCGTCGACGAGAACATTCGTTTCTTCGACGAGGTTGCGGGAAGGGAAGGGCTGGCCTCGGGCATGGTTGGTCTGCATGCCTCGTTCACGGTCTCAGACACCACTCTCGCCACCTTGCGCGAGAGAGTTGGGTCGCGCAACGTCGGGTATCACGTTCATGTAGCTGAGGGTGCCATTGACGAGGAAGACAGTGTCGAAAAGTATGGCAAACGCATCGTGGCCCGTCTGGATGATGCGGGATTGCTCGGTCCCCGATCGATTGTGGTACACTGCGTCGGCATCGATGCGTCGGAGCGGGAATTGCTTGCGAAGTCTGGAACGCCGGTCGTCGTCAACACCATGTCCAACATGAACAATGCGGTCGGTCTTCCGGCCGTTCGAGAGATGCTGGAGGCAGGGATACAGGTCGGCATAGGGACCGATGGCTATACGGCGAACATGTTTGAGGAGTTTCGGAATACCCTCGTGGGGCTCAGGCACCGATACCAGGATCCGGCCGGTTTCTGGACTCAGGTACAGAAAGCTCAGATTGAGACAAATGCCGACATTGTGTCGCGTTGTACAGGATGCACACTGGGCCGGCTGGAAGAAGGGGCTGCTGCAGACTTCATTCTTGTCGACTACGCGAGTCCTACTCCATTAACCTCGGAGAACGCTTTTGGCCACGTTTTTTTTGGCATGTCTGCGGATCTGGTCGACACTGTCGTTGTCAACGGAAATGTTGCTGTGAAAGGACACCAGGTCCTGGCCGTAGACAGAGAGGCTCTCGAACGGGAGTCACAGAAGGTCGCAAAGGCTGTCTGGGAGGCATTTGACCGACTGTCCTAGTTTCCAATGGGCGTCTGACAGAAATATACTTGACATAGGCGAGTGCGGAAAGGGTCCGAACCCTTGTTCCTGCATTGCATTTCCTCTGTTCCATGATACCATATAATAGTCAGAAAACAGGAGGATTGCGCATGCAGGATTCCCAGTACACTGCAAGAGACATCAAAGTACTTGAAGGCTTGGAACATGTTCGAACCAGACCTTCAATGTATATAGGGTCGACCGACTCACGGGGTCTGCATCATCTGGTGCAGGAAGTGGTGGATAATGCCATCGACGAATCGATGGCTGGCTTCTGCACCAAGATTGACGTTGGGCTCAGCGCAGACCACAAAACCGTTGATGTGCGTGACAACGGCCGCGGCATACCAACCGACATGCACCCCGTCCTGGGCATATCGGGTGTCGAGGTAGCTTTAACACGCCTCAATGCAGGTGGCAAGTTCGACAAGAAGAGCTACCATGTTTCCGGTGGTTTGCATGGCGTCGGTGTCTCCGTCGTCAATGCCCTCTCGAACCGTCTCTACGTTGAAGTGACGCAGTGGGGAAAGGTGTTCCAGGAAGAGTTCAGTCGCGGCAAGCCCGTCTATCACCTCCGCGTCAAGGAGGAAGGGATTTCCGCTGGCGTTTCGGGCACATACGTGAGCTTCACTCCAGACGAAGAGATTTTCGGTGAGTTTATCTTTGATCCTGAGCGCATCGCCAAGCGTCTGCGCGAATTGGCT
>DASVKR010000019.1:0-4985 GCA_036385275.1 Candidatus Cryosericum sp.
GGCGACCTTGTAGAAGAGCTGTCGCGTACGCCGTCCAAACGTTGCACGCGGTCTGATGCCGGCGGCATCGACAAGGACGAGGGCCTGGACAGCTTCAGGCGCATGCGCCGCCAGCCATATGGCAATACGGCCGCCAAACGAGTGTCCGATATATGTTGCGCGCGTGACCCCAAGAAACGTCACCGCCCTCTCGACGAAGGTAGCATATTCGGGCGTGCCCCACGGAACCGGAGGAGGACTAGTGCCACCGAAACCAGGGAGGTCGAGAGCTAGAACCCGGTACTTGTCCCGCAGTCCCACGATGAGAGGCGTCATGCTAGCCGCCTGGCCTCCCCAGCCGTGCAGCAGCACGACAGGATCTCCACACCCTTCGTCCACATATGCTAGCTTAATGCCGTCGACGAGCGTGCTAGCCACTGTGCTCCGTCAGACGCTCTTGCTTCCGGACTTGCCCTTTGAACCCATCCTCAGCAGGTCTGATACATCGTAACTGATGACATTCGATTTGCGATCTTCGAATGCTTCACAGGCCAGATCGATCAGCTTCGTGAGCAGGTCCCGGTATTGCAAGCCGACAACTTCCCACAGGTAGAAAGACAAGGCGCCCGGAATCGTGTTGATTTCGTTGACGTAGACAGCTCCAGATCCATCGATCAGAAAGTCGACCCGGGCAACGCCCCGGCAATCGAGAGTCGTGAATGCACGGCACGCCAGATCCTGCACCCGACGGGTAAGGTCATCACCGAGATTCGCCGGCACTTTGCGTGCCTCCGCCTTCTGGACGCCACTGTCTGACCCAGTCGTGGTCTTGTACCCCACCTTGTACTTGGTGTCGTAGTCGAGGAAGGTGTGCGAGCTGAAAACCTCCTCGCACGCCGATGGTGTTGGCTCATCGTTGCCCATGACGGCACAGTTTACCTCGCGATGATCGACAACAGCCTGCTCCACCAGCAACTTGCGGTCGAACTGACTCGCAACCTCCAGTGCGTATCTCAGCGTATCGTGATCCGTCGCGCGCGTGATGCCGACGCTGGAACCCAGGTTGGCTGGTTTCACGAACATGGGAAACTGAAGGCGCTGCTCGGCAACTCGAAGGCAGTCATCCGGCGAAGCACGCCATGTGCGCCTGCTGAAACTGACGTATGGAACAACCGGGATTCCGGCCGCGGCAAACAGCTGCTTCTGGAATACCTTGTCCATGCCCAGTGCAGAGCCGGTCACGCCTGCACTCGTGTAGGGGATCCCCAACAGTTCGAACATGCCCTGCATCGTCCCGTCTTCACCGTTGGTGCCGTGGTTACACAACAATGCGACGTCGACAGCCAGCGGTTCCACACCTCCACCACGACCCATGAAGCCTCTACGCGGGGCTTGTACCACAAAGGTCCATTTTCCAGCAAAGGGTCGCAGCTGCACGCGCTGTGCCTTGCCCGGAAGACTGACAAGATCACGGAACACGTCCATCGTTTTCAGGGCTTCTCCCGTGAACCACACGCCCTCCTTGGACACGTAGAGCGGGACGACCTCAAACTGCTCCTCGTCCAGAGTATTCATCGCCTGAACGGCAGTAATGATAGAGACCTCATGCTCCACTGAGCGCGAACCGAAGACAACGGCCACTCTCTTCTTCATTCATAACTCCTTGCACCGGCCCCACAGAGCAGATGTTCCCTGAAAAGCCTGTGAATTGCTGATTTCATGCACATTCAGTCTATTCCCTTTGAACGGTATTGCAACGGACCGGACGAATTTGACAGAGACGCCCGACGTTATATATTGGAATACGAACCATTTTCTACGAAAGGGTGTGCCACATGAACTACAGGTCATTCGGAAGACTCGATTGGAAGCCGTCTGCGCTCGGATTTGGCACGATGAGGCTGCCTACTGTTGGAGAAGACACTTCAGCCATCGATGAGCAGCAAGCCATCGCCATGCTTCGTACCGGCATCGACGAAGGAATCAACTACGTCGATACGGCCTACCCCTATCACGGGGGCAAGAGTGAAACGCTTGTCGGCAAAGCCCTTCAGGAAGGCTACCGTGCCAAGGTGCACCTTGCCACCAAGATGCCCTCCTGGCTCATCGGGTCACAGGCAGACATGACTCTCCGCTTCGAAGAGCAGCTGCAGCGCATGCAGACCGACCACGTCGAGTTCTACCTGCTGCATGCCCTCAACGCTGAGCGCTGGCACAAACTGCACGATGCTGGGGTCCTCGAGTGGGCGCACGAACGCGTACGGGAGGGGCGCATCGGTTATCTGGGCTTCTCTTTCCATGACAGCAACACCGTTTTCCGGGAGATCATCGACGCCTATCAGGAGTGGACATTCTGCCAGATTCAGTACAACTTCCTCGACGAAGAGACACAGGCGGGCACCGACGGACTACACTATGCAGCATCCAGGGAATTGGGAATCGTCGTCATGGAGCCTCTGCGCGGTGGAAAACTGGCAGTCCCAAACACAGAAATCTCAGCAATCTGGAACGCAGCCTCGACCAGACGATCGGCGACTGAATGGGCCCTGGACTGGGTATGGAACCACCCTGAGGTCTCGCTGCTGCTCAGTGGCATGAGCACGCTGGCACAGGTTCAACAGAATCTGGACGCTGCAGGCAGGTCAGAAGTCGGCATGCTGGCTCCCAGCGACCTGGACCTGATTGCACACGTCCGGGATGCCTACAACGCCCTCGTCCGTGTCCCCTGTACAGCATGCAGCTACTGCATGCCCTGTCCACAGGGTGTCAACATCCCAGGCATGTTCCAACTTGTCAATGAGGGGTCGATGTTCGGAAGCTGGGATACGCAGCGCAAGAGATACGGCCAGATGAAGAGCGAAGGTTCGTCAGCTGACAGCTGCATCCGCTGCGGAGCATGCGAGGAAAAGTGCCCACAACATATCTCCATTCGCGACCAATTGGCCGACGTCGCTGAGCAACTCAGCTGATTCTCTACTCCGATCCCCGAGATTGTTGTCCTGAACGGCAATGACGGCAGTACCCGTACAATACGAGGCTGTGATCAGTGACCTCAAAATCCAGCGCTTCGGCCGCACTGTTTGCAAAATCCTCTACGGGACAGCTGCTGATCGGAAACATGTGGTGACACCCCAGGCAAACCATATAGTGCCGATGAACATTTCCCATCAACTCAAAGAATGAACGGCCGTCATTGCTCAGCAATGTCCGTTGCACGCTACCGCGACTGACGAGTTCATCGAGGGTACGATAGACTGTTGACAGCGCCATGCCCGGCAGAGTTGTGTTCACCCTTTTGAGAACGTCCTCGGCTGTCAGTGGAATACTGACTTCACCCAGGACCTGCAGAATGGTGCGACGATCCCTGGTCATCCGGAACCCTCTCAGCTGTCCAGAAGGCTGACGTCTGCCCGTATCGTTCCTGTCCGCCGAGTTCATGACATCACTTCCCTGACAGGGACTGTATGAGGATGCCGGCGGCAATGCTGATACCGAGCAGCCAGGCAATGACCTTCAGCGTATTTCTTGTATCATGGTTCTCACGAAAGAGAACAACGAGTCCTAGCCCACCCGCAGCCCCCAGACCAGCAACCGTAGAACCGAAGCTGATGGTGCCTGCGATGTACAGTTCGGTGATCGCCACGCTCGCAGCACAATTCGGTATGAGCCCTATGAGTGCTGTCAGAACAGGCTGGAAGATCGTGTGATTCAAGAACAGGCGCGACAGGTTTTCCTGCCCGACGCGATTGATAAGCAGCCCAATGACAAGTGATGTCACCAGAACAAACAGGATAATCTGAGCCGTCCGCTTCGTCGCAGACCACAGGATTTCCTTCCAGTCAATGCTGCCGTTCTCCTCGCACCTGCATGATGCGCGAGTACCATCGCAGGAACAGCTCTGCTCACCAATCCTCACTGCCTCCTGCTGAGCTTTTTGGCGATCCCGGCATTCCTGCATACGTCTGCGATTTTCGGTGCGCATCAGTGCATCAACAAGATATCCTCCGGCGAGAGCCATGAGGACCTTGACACCGACAAGTGGAAGCACAATATATGCCTCATCAGGCTTCGACAGAAGGATAGGCAGCGCTTCGTCAGACGTAGCGAGGTACACGGCGACGATCGTGCCCATCGTGAGAAGCCGTTGTGTATACAATGCGCTTGCCATGACCGAGAAACCACACTGAGGGATGGCGCCCCCCACTGCTGCGACAAGAGGCCCAACGTGCCCCGCCCCTTCGACAGCATCGACGATTCGCTGCTGCCACCTCGCCTCGACGTATTCCAGTACCAGGTAGACCCCGAACAAGATTGGCACCATGTTGAGCGTATCTCTGAGAGCATCCAGAATGACATTAACCACAGACCAATCTCCTCTCTACATGCAAATGACTTGCAACAAGACTACCCTCAGTATACTCGCGCGAGGACGACATCAACCCTCACATCGTGATACCGACCGTGCATCCGTTGGTCGTGTCAACCGACGCCAGAACCATTGTGATACAACGAAGGGAGTTTACGACGAATTGAGATGGTGCAACGCGGCGCTGACACTCTGCGCCCTTTTGCGCTATACTGCCTTGGATTGATTGACACAGCAAAAAGGAGCCGGCATGGCAGAAGCAATACCAATCGGATTCGTCTTGGGCACCAAGCCCTACGTCTTCGTCGTCCTCGACGAGCTCAACAAGTACGCCCCGCGCGAGGGACACAGCCCCATCCAGGACATCCTGCTCGACATCGCCGAGCGTGGCCGCTCCCTGGGTGTCATCCTCATCGGCGCCCAGCAGTCCGCCAGTCGCGTCGAGAAGCGCATCACCGGTAACGCCAGCATCCGCGTCAATGGGCGCCTCGACTTTGCCGAGAGCCAGAGCCCCGAGTACGACTACCTGCCCGAGTCCTTCCGCCTGCGCAGCACCATCATCAAGCCCGGCACGATGATCGTGCACCAGCCCGACATCCCCGCCCCCGTCCTCATCAACTTCCCCCTCCCCGCCTGGGCC
>DASVKR010000020.1:0-7725 GCA_036385275.1 Candidatus Cryosericum sp.
CAGTATCGAGATCTGCACGTTCCTCTCCAAGCCGCAGCGTCGCAAGGTGGACGTGGACATCAAGTACTGTGGGTTTGAGATTCCCAACAAGTTCGTCATCGGTTACGGGCTGGATTACGACGAGAACTACCGGAACCTGCCGTTCGTCGGCGTCCTGAAACCCGAGGTCTACGAGAAGAGAAAAGAGGAGAAGGGATAAGTGGCCAACCAGAAGAAGAACGGAGGCTCAAACCCGAATCTGCTGAAAGAGCTCATCGGATGGGTGCTTCTCTTAGCCATATTATGGGGCGCCTGGGCGCTGTTCAGGCCTACTGTGGCCCAGCCAGCGCAGCTCACATATACCGATTTTGTAACCAGGGTTCAGGCCGGAGAGGTCAAGGACGTCAAGTTTGAGATCTCCGACGTCATCCAGACCGGTACGGGAACGCTGAAGGATGGCACGAAGTTCACGACTGTCGCGCCCCTGTACGACGCCAGCCTGTATCCGCTGCTGATCGCAAAGGGTGTGCAGGGAGACTTCAACAAGGCGCAGACGAGCATCTGGCTGACGCTGCTGAGCAGTGTTCTGCCGTTCGTGCTCTTGATTGGATTCTGGTTCTTCATGATGCAGCGCATGCAGGGTGGCCAGAACAACCAGGTGTTCGGGTTTGGCAAGAGCAAAGCCAAGCTGTTCATGGACAACCGCCCGCGCGTGACGTTCAAGGACGTTGCGGGTCTGGATGAGGCCAAGGAAGAGACAGGCGAGCTGATCGACTACCTGAAGAACCCGAAGAAGTTCTCGACAATGGGAGCCAAGATCCCCAAGGGCGCGTTACTGGTCGGACCTCCTGGTTGTGGAAAGACACTGCTTGCGCGTGCAATCTCCGGTGAGGCCAAGGTGCCGTTCTTCAATGTATCGGGTTCGGAGTTCGTCGAGATGTTCGTCGGCGTGGGCGCAAGCCGCGTCAGGGACTTGTTCGCACAGGCGAAGCAATATGCTCCATGCATCGTGTTCATCGATGAAATCGACGCCGTAGGGCGCCATCGTGGCGCAGGCATCGGCGGCGGCAACGACGAACGTGAGCAGACCCTGAACCAGCTGCTCGTCGAGATGGACGGTTTTGACGCGAACAAGGGCATCATCATCCTTGCGGCAACGAACCGGCCTGACGTTCTGGACCCGGCTCTGCTGCGTCCGGGCCGCTTCGATCGGCGCGTTGTGGTCGACCTGCCGGATGCCAAGGGACGGGAGGAGATCCTGAAGGTGCATGCCTCGGACAAGCCGTTTGCGGCTGATGTCATGTTTGTCACGATCGCCAAGGAGACTGCCGGCTTCACAGGAGCCGACCTGGAGAACCTGCTGAACGAGAGCGCACTGCTTGCCGTCCGCAGGGGAAGGACGGATATCACGATGGAAGAGGTCGAGGAAGCCATCGACAAGGTTATCGCTGGACCGCAGAAGAAATCGAGAGTCATCAGCGACGACGAGCGTCGACGTATCGCCTACCATGAATCTGGACATGCCGTCGTCGGCAAGGCTCTGGCTGCACGTGAAGAAGTGCACCGCATCAGTATTGTGTCACGCGGTATGGCCCTTGGGTTCACGTTGCAGCTCCCCACAGAAGACCGGTACATGCGCACGAGCGAGGAGCTCCTCAGGGAAGTTGCCGGCCTGCTCGGCGGAAGCGCTTCCGAGAAACTCTTCCTGGGAAGCATCTCGACCGGACCTTCGAACGATCTCGAGCGTGCCACGGACGTCGTCCACCGCATGATCCGTGCGTATGGCATGAGTGAGAAACTCGGTCCTCTTACCTATGGCAAGACCAGTGACCTGGTGTTCCTCGGGAAGGAACTCAGCGAGGAGCGCAACTACAGTGAAGAGACTGCCCAGACCATCGATGCCGAGGCCAGGCGCCTGGTCGAAGAGCAGTACCAGCGCGCGACCGAAGTCCTAGAGATGAACCGTGTCGTGTTGGAGAATCTGGTGACCGTGCTGCTGGACAAAGAAACGTTGCAGGGGCCGGAACTCGAAATGGCGCTCAAGGGCGTCATCGACCTAACGGCGAGCACCGTCCACATTCAGGCGCCCGCTTCACAGTCTGGCTCGCCCGTGAGCACACAGCCTGCGTCATAGTCCGGACACAGCAATACCAGGCAAAGGCCCCAGTCGTTAGACTGGGGCCTTTGCATATCCTGGAAGCCAGTAACGTTCTCAGGCGCGGTTGGCAGTGCCGAACAATTCGATCTTGCCACGCACGCCATCCCTGACGGCCTGCAACTGTGGTGTTGCAAGGTCCCGGAACCCAATGGCGCCCGGGTTCTGCTCGAACATCGCCTTGACGGCGAGGGCGGCCTTTTTCTGCAGGAACGTTGCAATATTGATCTTGGTGATGCCCAGCTGGATGACCTGCTTGACATCCTCATCCACTGCGCCGGAGGCGCCGTGCATGACAAGCGGCATGATCGGCATGGCTTCATGCAGCTTGCGGCAGAGTGCGATGTCGAGATGGGCTGACTGGATGGCCATAGCGTGTACCGTTCCGATGGAAACGGCCAGAGCGTCGACGTGTGTATCGCCAACAAAGCGAACCGCCTCGTCGACCGCGGTGTAGCGCATATCCTCGGTTTCGGTGCTTGCGCCGTCCTCGGACTTGCCGACCTTGCCGATCTCCGCTTCGACGGCTACGCCTACCTGGTGGGCGGCTTCAACGACCCGACGCGTGATGGCGACGTTTTCGGCGTATGGCAGCGAGGAACCGTCGAACATGACGGAGCTGAACCCGGCACGCAGTCCTTCGACACAGCGCAGGAAGCTCTTGCCGTGATCGAGGTGCACGACGACGGGAATGGCATACTTGGCAGCGTAGTGACGGGCGATCATGCTCAGCTCTTCGAGCCCCGCAAAATCAGAACTGCCCTGCGAGATCTGGAGGATGACGGGCGCCTTCATCTCATACGAGGTTTCGACAACAGCCTTGGCATATTCCAGGTTGTGGATGTTGTACGCGCCGACCGCGTAGTGGTTCTTGAGTGCATCCTGCGTGACTTCTTTCAACGTTACCAGCATTGCGCCACCTCCAAGTGGTTAGACAGCCTTGATGAATTGTCCGTAGCCGGCTCCTGCAGGGAACCACCCCGAACCGTCGTAGACCTGATTGCCACGCACAAACGTCTGGCGGACCACACCTCGCAGCTCCCGTCCCTCAAAGGGCGTGTACTTGTTCTTGGCGTAGAGGTCATTGGCGTGCACAGTCATCGGCGCATCCAGGTCGATGCAGGCGAAATCAGCATCGGAACCGACTGCAAGTATACCTTTGCGCGGGAATAAGCCAAGACGCTTTGCCGGGTTGGTACTCATGATTTCGCCAAAACGATACAGGTTCATGCCCCGGACCGTGCATGCTTCGTGGAGCATCAGCGGGACGCGGAGCTGAACGCCGGGCATGCCTGCATAGGCATTCCAGATGTTGTCGGTGACCTTTTCCCGTGGGTAGACGCCGGCTGCATGGTCGGTCGTCACATAGTCGATGGCTCCGTCCAGCAGGCCTGCCCAGAGCACCTCGTTGTCATAGCGGTCGCGCAATGGCGGCGTGCACTTGGCCAGGCTGCCCAGGCGCACAAAGTCCTCCCGGTTGAGCAACAGATAGTGCGGGCAGGTTTCGGTCGTGGCGTCGATGCCCTGGCCTTTGGCTTGCCGGACAAGGTCGACACCTGCGGAGGTCGACATGTGGACGATATGGACACGCGTATGCTCGCGCCGGGCGAGAGCAAGGACTGTGGAGACCGCGAGGGGTTCTGCATCATAGGTACGGCCGTCCTTGTACGCCAGAGGGTCCGTACGGCCCTCCCGAATGATCTTCTCGGTGTAGTACGTGGCGAGGAAGTAGTCCTCGGCGTGCACCGCCACCAGCATGTTGAAGTCGCGTGCAGCCTCGAAAAGCATCACCATCTGGCGCGTATCGAGGCGCGGATAGGTCTGCATGCCCGAGATGGTATAGGCCTTGATGCCGACGACGCCCAACTCCTTGAGTTCCGGCAGCAGTCGGCGGAAGGCGCCGCTGTCGATGAAGGTTGGGGTCGTTCCGCCCCAGAATGCGTAATCGACGTACGCCTTGGACTCCACAGCCTTCATTTTTGTCTTGAAGTTTTCGGGCGTGGTCACCGGCGGAAGTGATGTGCACGGCATGTCGACGATGGTGGTGACACCGCCTGCAGCAGCTCCCATCGTGCCGGTGCCGAAGTCCTCGCGTTCCGTGAAACCGGGATCGTCGAAGTGGACATGTCCATCGACCCCGCCCGGCATGACAAAGAATCCATGCAGGTCGGTGGTGGCGACTCCAGCCGGAGCAGGCTCACCGCGTGCGGGAGATAACTTCTCGATGAGACCGTCTGTGACAAGAATGTCGACTGCCAGGAGCGTGCCGTCAGGTTGAGCTATCTGAGCGTTCTGGAAGAGCTGCTGCATGGCAAACCTCCCTTAGATGAACAGGCTGACGACTTTGAATTTCTCAACGTCGATCAGGCCAAAATCTGTGACCTTGAGCTTTGGAATGACTGGAAGAGCCATGAACGCTAGTGTCATGAACGGATCGTCCAGCGGGCAACCCGTTGCGTCGCGCATGATCTTTCCCAGATCATCCAGACGGGCCGCGACCTCAGGTACAGATAGGTCGGACATGAGACCTCCATACGGGAGCGGGAGAGAACCGACAACCTTTCCGTTGTTCGTCACCGCGAGGCCGCCACCAATGAAGGCGACCTGCTGTACGGCCAGCAGCATGTCGCGGTCGGTAACGCCGCACACGACGATGTTGTGGGAATCGTGGGAAATCGATGAGGCTACCGCCCCCTGTTTCATCTGGAAGCCGCTGATGAACGCCACGCCCACGCGACCCGTGGCGTGATGGCGTTCGAAGACTGCCACCTTCAGGACGTCCTGGTCGGTGTCCGATACCACATAGCCGTGCGTGTCGACTCTTGCGTTCACGCGGCGCTCGCCGGTCACAACCTGATGGGGTATCAGCTGCAGAACTCGCAGCTGCTTGCCTGGCTCGGCCTTGACACGCAGGCTCTGGTAGGTGGGAGTGGTGATGTTGATACTGTTCTTGATGCCGTAGCTCCTCGAGGGATGCCCGTCGTCAGGGCCCACGTAGGCACCATCCTTCGCCACAAGTTCTCCCTTCGCGTAGGTGGATGACGGCTGGACGTGCCGCGGGTCCGGAAAGATGATGAAGTCGGCCCAGTAGCCGGGGGCAATGGCACCCTTGCGGGGAAGGTTGTAGTGAGTGGCCGGGTTGAGAGAACCAAGACGTACAGCGGTCGGGAGGTCGATGCCTGCTTCAAGCAGCAGGTTGACCGCATAGTTGATATGCCCTTCCGAAAGCAGGTCGGACGGATGCCGGTCGTCTGTCGCCAGCATGATGCGGTGCATGTTCTCTCTGGTGAGCAGTGGGATCAGGGCTTTCACGTCCCGTGTCACCGATCCCTCGCGCATCATGATCCACATACCGCGAGCCAGCTTCTCGCCGGCTTCATCCGCCGTCGTGCATTCGTGGTCGGTAGAGATACCCGTGCCAATGTATACCTCCAGGTCTCGTCCAGTGATGAAGGGCGCGTGCCCGTCGATCAGCTGGCCGTCGAAGGCGGCCAGCTTGGCCAGGACTGCCGGATCCCTGAACAGGATGCCACGGTAGTTCATGAACTCCGCAAGACCCAGGACTCGCGGGTTGTGGCGTAGCTCCGACAGCCGGTCGGCGTCGAGTGTCTCGCCATTCGTCTCGAGGTACGTTGCCGGGACACAGGAGGGAAGCATGAAGTAGAAATCCAGCGGAGAGTTACGCGTGGCCTCGAGCATGAACCGGATGCCGCGTGCTCCAGCGACGTTGGCGATCTCATGCGGGTCTGCGATGACTGCGCCGGTGCCACATACAAGCGCTACCTTTGCGAATTCGCCCGGGATGACCATGGTACTCTCGATATGCATGTGGCTGTCGATGAAACTGGGCGCAGCATAGGCGCCTTTGCCGTCGACGACCGTCACGCCGTCATATCGCCCGATTCCCGCGATCTGGCTGCCCGACAGTGCAATGTCGATATCGTCCTCGATGTGCCCGTCGAAGACGTTCACCAGGTGGATGTTCCTGACGACCACGTCTGCCGGTATGCGTCCGGCTGCGACGTCGATCAGCCGTGCAATGCGTTCCTGAACTGTCTGAGTTTTGCTGTTCATGCGTCTTTGTTCAGGCCTTTTCCAGGATGCGGACAAGCTCGGCGTTTGCCTGTTCGACAAGCGCTTCCTCGTCACAGCCGATGACGTGGCCATCACGGTAGACGATGTTTCCATTGATGATCGTGCACGCTATGTTGCTTGTGGATGCCTCGTAGACCAGTCGGCAGTATGCGTTCGTGTGAGCTCCCGGCTGAGCGAACATGTCCCGTCCAGGGTCCACGAGCACAATGTCGGCTCGCTTGCCCGGTTCCAGCGTTCCCAGCTCTTCGTCCATGCCGAGTGCTTTTGCGGCATCCACGGTCACCATGGAAAGGACCTGTTCGGGAGTCATCGTCTGTGGGCCATATTGCGGTCGAAATGCGGTTGCCAGGACAGCGAGCTCGCGTATGGCGTCCATCCTTCCTCCATACAGAGGACTGTCGAATCCGGGCAGGACCGGCGTTCCCTTGCGGACAAACTCGGGGAGGCGGGACAGGGGACGCCCAAGTTTCAGGTCGGTCGTCACGTTGATGACAACGCACGCGCCGGCCTTGCGGATGACGTTCTGTTCCAGTTCCGAGACAAACGACGGGTTGACCAGGAACGTATGCTGTCCCAGGACTCCCAGCGTCTCGAGAGAAGCCAGCTCCTGAGGGCCGCTTTCGCGACGCATGCGCTCGACCTGGCTCTTGTCCGTTGTCAAGAGGATCTTGAGGGGGTAGCCACCTGCGTCGGCGAATGCCTTGGCCTGTGTCAGGCACTCATCGGTACAGAAGAGGGGGTTTGTGGTGCTCACCCCATATCGCAGCAGGCCGCCCTCGCCACTCGATGCAATGTCATGGGCAAGCGCCTGCGCGTCGGACATCTGTTCGCGGAGCGACATGCGCAGAGTCTCGGGCCAATCCGGCGTGCGGTCAGCCAACATGCGTCCGCCGATGAGCCTGAACCCCAGCGTGCGGGCTGCCTGGAGGATCTGGTCCGTGTGGCGCATCGAGCCGCCTTCGAAGAGCGTCGTGACGCCGCTGCGTATCGATTGACAGATGCCGAGTTCAGCCGAGCAACGAACCTGTTCGGGAGAAAGGCCTGCAACAAGTCTGAGGGCCGTTCTCTCGCGCTCTGCATCGTCCAGGATCTGGTCGGTCTGACCACGGAGCAGGCTGAAACCGAGGCGAGCGTGGCCGAAGATCAGACCAGGAAGGACAATCATGCCTGAGGCGTCGATCGTGACGTCAGGGCGTTCGCCGCGGCCGATGGCAGTGTCGATGCGCTTGATACGTCCGTCAGCGACGAGCAGGTCAGCTTTACGGGGCTGACGGTCGCCACCCATGGTCAGCAGTGTTCCGTTCTTTATGAGCAGCTTGTTCATAATGGTTGTTGCTTATTGTACTCTGCGTGCAACTCTTTGTCAAAGCACGGATGCCTTTGCGAAACCATATATACTGTCCTGGGCAAGGAGGTACCATGAGTCAGACAGTCATGATAGAAGCATTGGGACAAGAGATCGATGCTCGCACTCAGGCGCTCGACAATGTGTTCAA
>DASVKR010000021.1:0-14002 GCA_036385275.1 Candidatus Cryosericum sp.
TCGGGTTCGTATTCGCCCTGACCTTCTGTCCAACATCCGCAGCGCTCTTCTTCGGCAGTCTCCTGCCTCTCGCACTCAAGACTCAGTCCCGACTCCTGCTGCCTGCGCTGTTCGGCATTGGGACAGCGCTTCCTGTCATCGCGGCCTCCATCGTCCTCATGCTGGGAGGGAAGGCCACCTCGCGTTTCTTCGACAAGATGACCAGTCTCGAGCTATGGGTCCGCAGGGGAACCGGCGCCGTCTTTGTCCTCGTCGGCATCTACTTCTGTCTCAAGTACATCTTTGGTCTGCCAATCATCTGAACCCACATGCACCGATCATTGGAGGCATAAGGTGTCCAGGACATGGTATCCGATCGTTGATGATCAGAAGTGCATTGGGTGTCTGTCATGCGTTGCATTTTGTCCGCACGGCGTCTACGAAGCCTATGACGGCAAACCGGCCATCATCCTCCCCGAGAACTGCAGCGAGTTCTGTCACGGGCGTCAACTGCATGCATACCCGTCCAGGGTCATCAGTTACTTCAGGGATATGTTCAAGACAGTCGCGAAGTCCGAGTCACCCGGTGAAAGTGCATTGACTTGCTGTAGCATGCCAGATTGTCACTGCAGCGAGTAGAAGAGACTGTCTCTGAAACCCGACCACCAGTTCGACTTGGGCTCAGCTCTTTACTCGACAGGTTTCAGTTTTTCACAGATAAGTGTCCGGACCTTCTCCGTGACATTGTCGATGACCTCGGCCGTAATAGCGGTCTTGCTTTTTTCGATACCAAAGTCCGTCGTCGAAACATGCACGTGGCGAATACCGAGTCTATCCATGATCTGCTTGCCACACGATACGGGGCAACCATCGATCACGACTACCAGGCACATCATCTTTCTTACCCCGTCAGCAAAGAGCTTTCGGGCGATCTGATCAGCAAGATAGCCCGTATTCGCAGCGCCAGAATAGGAGTAAAGAAGAACCTTTGAACCAGATGTGCAAGAGTCTTCCATGTCAGTAATCTCCTTGGTCAGCAATTCAGTGATCTGTGCGCTCGACAACACCTTCCCTGCACTCTACCCGACGCGGTCCACGGCCGGAGTTGCAGAGAATCACTTGGCATCGTGCGACGCAGAGTAGATCTTCTCAACGTCCTCCGCGGTCAGCAACTTGTTCAAAATGAATGCAATGAGGAAGATGCCGGGGACATCAACAAGGAACCGCGCGACTGCAAAGCGCGCTCCGAGCGACTGCATCTCGAAGAGAAACATCGGGATTTTAAGTGTAGACCACGCTCCGATGAACACGAGCACGTTCATGAAGCTGGCTCCCTTGTCCATGAGGACGGCGGCCACCGGAAAGGCTCCGTACAGGGGTCCAGCGGCAACAGCGCCAAGAATGATACCCAGTGCAGTCCCCTTCAGTCCCGACCCTTTGCCCATATACCTGATGAGCATCTCTCGTGGAACCCAGACATCCAGCAGTCCCAGCAGGACGAAGATCGGAGGCATCACGAGAAGCATGGTCTTCAGTTGATCAAGGAGAGACTTCTCTGCCCGTCCAGCTTTGGAGGGAAACAGGAACAGGAAGGCGACGAAGAGAACTACCATCACGAGAGCGGCACGGTACTTCTTCAGCAGACTCCTGAGCGTCATCTTGCCACCATCCATCCGACAAACAACGCTGCGACAATGGAGAACACGAAGGCCAGCGTGTTGCGGCCGATGGCAGCCTTCTTGCCAAAGTACCTGATCTCGAGTGGCAGTGTCACCAGGCCGACCATCATGAGTGACGACACAAACGCCGCTATCTGTGTCACTCCAGCGCCGTTCCGAAGCAGTTCAGCTGCTGCGGGAAACGCCACGAAACCGGGAATGAGGGTGATGGCCCCGACAAGCGAGGCAATCATGATTCCCATGAAACCCGAGCCGGCACCGAGCAGCCGCGAGATTGTGGCAGGATCGAACACAGCCAGAACGATCGCGACAAGCATCAAAACGATCAGGAACTGCGACAGGATGCCCTCAAACGCCTTGAGTCCCTTCATCAGGGCTTTCTTTGTCTTGGCCCTGTCTCTGATCATTGAGAACACTAACAGGACAGCGACGACACCATACAGAATCAAGTTCTCCACATGTACCTCTCCATATTGTATTTGCTATGTTTCCATTGTCGGCAACTTAGCAACCTTGTCAAGAGTGAATTTGACAAAGTTTCCGAACCTTGCAACAATATGATTATGACTGAACAAGAGAGAATACACTGCGAACTGACAGCACATATGTTCAGGGCCATGGCTCACCCCTTGCGCGTTTTCCTGCTGGACAGGCTCAGCACCAAGGCATGGTGTGTTTGTGAGCTGGCCGCTGAAGCGGAGGTCGACAAGTCCGTCGCGTCCAAGCACTTGTCTATCCTCAGAGAAGCGGGGCTGGTGGAATCGACGAGACATGGTACCCAGATAGAGTATTCACTTACAGCACCTTGCGTTCTGGAGCTGGCTTCGTGTGCCGAGGGAGCGGTCTTGATAAACCGGAAGAAATCCCTGGGCATCAACCCCGATCGGGAAGACCAAGGCATAGTCCAAGACTAGTAAACAAAGCAGGCTACTTAGCATCTCTTGACGCTGAGTAGCCTGCTTTGACCTGATTGCTCCAGTGAACTAGCGCGCCTCTCCTGCCTGCTCCTTCTCCCCGCCCAGGATCTCTCGTATCTTGGTCAGGAACAGGTCACTTGACATGCCTCCGTAGAATGACCAGCTGCCGTTCAATGCGGTCAGCGGTAGCGAGTATCCACTTTCGACCATTTTGCGGACTTGGTTGACCTGTGCGTCACTGTCCTTGATGATATCGATGAACCTCAACGAGCACCAGTCTTTGATGTCACTCACATCCAGTGATGTCCTCAGGCTCTCGAACATCTCACCCATCGTCTGCGCTGGTGTGGCACACCCGCACCCACCGCCGCCACACCCGCATGACGAGGCTGCGGGATCCTCATCCCAAATGCCATAGACCTCGATCTCTACAACAGTCTCCGCCATTATGCAACTCCTCCAAATACAACTTTATCCAGCAGGTCGAGCTTGTCGATGCCACGAATATCACTATCCATCATTGGAACCCGCAGTAGTGCAGCACCCGCAAAGCGTCGCTCCATGTCGTCCAGGTATCCCAACTGCATCTTCCTGCGCTTCTGGAAGAACGGCGTTGTCGCCTGCTCCTCGGCAATCAGCAGGTTCGCCACGACAAGCTGTGTCGCCACGCCGATTGCCGCCAACTCCTCAGATGCACGCTGTGCCTCCAGGATGGGGGTACTCTCGGGGTACATGACGAAGCTGAACGTCGTCAGGCCGGGATCCCGCATTGCGCCCAGGACCCGATCAAACCGGTCTTTCTGCTGGCGGTCCCCCTCGGATAACCCCTGAGTAGCGCCGGCCTTGAGTCGGATCTGTTCGCCCCAATCCAGAGGGAGCTCGAGGAGTCTCAGAGTATGCCCTGTCGGTGCCGTGTCAAAGACGATCACATCGAATCCCGGGGTACCCGACAGGTCGATGAAACGCTGGAAAGCTGCCATCTCCTCCGTGCAGGGAGAGGCTAGCTCCTCCGTCATGGCGCGGATCGTGGCTTCGTCGAATTTCGCCCGCGCGTCATCCAGAATCCTCTTCTTGTAGTCCTCGGTCGCCTGCTTCTGATCGATCTTCGCTGCGGACAACCCTGAAATACCGTCGACAGGTTCGACCTGCTCCGTCACCTTCCTGCCAAGGACGCTGCCGGTGTGTGCTGCAGGGTCGGTGGTCAGAAGCAGAGTCCGGTATCCCTGTCGAGCCGTGTGTACCGCGGTCAGGCAAGCGACGGTCGTCTTGCCTACTCCGCCCTTGCCTGCAAAGAACACTTGTCTGGTACCCTTTGCACTTGGATGCAACAGGCTCTCGACGTCATACATTCCAGGTTCCTCCCTGAAACAGCATCGGAGCGCACGTGCGGAACATCGCCACTCCCTTGATCTCACTGTCGAGCAACTCCATCGTCTGCATGGGCGTGTCTCCGTACAACTGTCTGGCGCGTTCCAGATACGTTTGCTGCATGTCACGCCGTTTCCGGAAGAACGGATTCACTGTCTCAGCCTCCGGGATGAGCCCATTCACGATGATCCTCGATGTCGCCACACCCAAGGCTGCCAGCTCCGCGATGGAACGTGATGTCTCCTCGAGCGATGTCTGCTCCGCCTGCATCACGAAGACAAACTGCGTCCGTCCCGTATCCCGAAGTCGGGCTATCGCGTCGTCATACTTTTGTTTGCTGTCCTGAATCAGGGCGACAGGGCCCATGCACGTCTGACCGCTCCCCTGCGCGCTGTCCCGAATGTGTTTGCTCCATTCGACCGGCAGCTGCAGAAGCCGCAGCGTATGCCCCGTAGGCGCCGTATCGAAAACGATGACATCCCAGTTGTCGTCTTCCATGAAATCGGTGAACTTGTCGAACGCGGCCATCTCCTCCGTACATGGGCCACTAAGCTGCTCTTCCACAACCTTCAGCATTTCATCGTCAAAGAGCCCTCTCATGGGAGCCAGCGAGCGCTCCTTGTACTCACGGGTGGCTTCGTCCGGGTCGATTTCCATGGCCCACAGATTGGGAACGCCGGTAATGGGCGTTACGTGGTGGCCTATGGGCTGCTCGAATACGTCGGCCAGGTTCGATGCCGGGTCTGTTGTGACGATGAGGGTCTTCTTGCCGTTGTCTGCATGGTAGACCGCCGCCGTGCATGCCATAGACGTCTTGCCGACACCGCCCTTGCCCGAGAAGAAGACGTACTCAGGATTCATGTGTCCCTCTGTCCACTTCGGCTCTCATCTCGTCGTACGACGGGTAGTCCATGGTCTTGACGACCTTGCCGTCCACAGTGGTCACTGGAAGGATCTTCTTCCCGTTGCCTGTCACGAGCTTATAGACGTCGGCATTGTCGCGGAACTTGAACGGCCGCTGGTTGATTGCATACCGTTCGACCACGAGACCAGGTTCCTCGCCCTGCAACCGTTTCAGATCCTCGGTCAGGTGAACAAGGCGCTCATCGACCGACGGTCCACACAACCCGGTGGTGCAACACATAGGTGGTTCATAGAACTCGATTTTCATCGCGACCTCCCGAAGACAGAATCTGATGAGGATATACCTTGAAGCGTTTCAGCGAGGTACATCATGTTTTCCGATGCAACGTGCGCGGATGTGTGACCGACCTGCTCCGGGCATCGGTACGGCACGCAAACACTGGGGTGTCTGCGAGACGGGTCCGGTCCTCAGGAAACCGGGAGTGAACCTGCTTGGCGAGAAGAGACACGAACTGGTACGTCTCGGGCTGCAGGTCCTCGCGAATCGAATACACCGTCCAGTAGCTCTCTCTGGAAGTCGACAAGAGCCCTGCATCGAGAAGGACACGGACGTGGTCCGACACGGTCGCCTGAGACAGACTCAGAGCAGCTTTCACTTCACAGACGCATAGAGCCCGCACGCCAAGGACACCGACAATGCGCGCCCGCGTCTCGTCTCCAAGCGCCTTTGCAACCACAATCATGTCCACAGTGTTTGTACTGTCCATGTGTATCGCTATTCTCCAATTACATCGCCCAATTCCGATTTAGAATATGTCGTTCCGCAAACATGTCAAGGATGAATCTTCTTGTTCCGACGACAAGAGATCAAAGTAGTGCCCAACGTCTACCTGAACCAGCAGCAACCCTACTCGAGGCCGATGTCCTCACGGAGCTTCGAGAGTCCAGCGAGCAACCGGTTCCAGCTGGAATTCCCCAAGTCAGCCATCGACACTTCGGTACGTTGAGGGGAGAACCGGGCTGACATTCCTCATTGTGCTTTCGTCCAAGTGCCCTACCGCATGTACGAGATACTCACTACGCGGGTCCCCGCGTTCCAGGAGACCTCTGCGGCGAGCGTCTCAGAGATGACACGCAAGGGGACGAAGGTGCGTCCAGCGACAATGGCAGGGGCAACGTCCAGCGTCATCGCCTTGTCATTTACCGCCGCCTTCTTTGACCCGATGGTCATGACGATAAGCAGGGGCATGTGGTTCGTTGTACCCTGTGTCTCGACGAACACTCGACGTGTGGGGGCATCCCACGTCACGGTGGCACCGAACGCTTCGCCTATGAAACGGATCGGGACCATGGTGCGGCCGCTGGCCTTGTCGATGTAGGGCGCTGCGTCCAGCGTGACTTGGTCCCCAGCTGCCGTACCCACCGTCTTCCCGACCGTCAGTTCGATACGGACAGGGGTGGCGTCCGCGATGCTGAACCGCAGCGTCAGTGTCTGATCTCCCCCGTTCGTCACGACCTTGAGAAGGCTCTGGTGAGACCCCCTGCTCAGGCCGTCACCTTCAATGCGGACGGTAACCGCGGCGTTTCCCTTGCCAGCTTGTGGAATCACCTGGATGTAGCCGGGGACATTCTCAACGCGCCAGTCAAGAGTCCCCGCACCCAGGTTGGTGATGGAGAATGTTGTTGAACGTGCCTGGTTGACCGGGATACTCCCCAGATCCAGGGCGGATGGTGATACAGCGGCAACTGGTACGTTGAGGTTGGCACGCACGACAGCCCCCGTTGACCCGCCAATCAGCAGAGTCGTCCCCGTGCAGTAGATAATCGATGCCGACGTGACGCCGGCGCCCTGGGCAACGTCGTGCCATGCCTTCGCTGCGACGTCCCAGAGCAGCACTCCTCGCGCGGCAGTACCTGCCAGAACGGCGCCTGATGGCAGTGACGCCAGCGATGCCACGGTGCCGGGACTGGGCAGACTAGTCCAGTGGGCGCCTGCGTCCGTCGTCATGACGACCGCGCTGCCTCCTCCGGCAAATAGCGTCCTGGTTGAGCCGCTCCATGCGAGTGAGGACACACTCTTGATGGGACAGGCGGTCTTGGAATACGAGGTGCCGTTGTCGGCGGAGACAAACACTCCTGCATTCTCGGACGATACCGCTATGCGGTCACCGTCCATACGGATGACGTCGGTGAGGGCGAGCGAGGTGATACCTGCATAGTCGGACTTCCACGTGGCTCCGCGATCAGTCGAATAGTGCAGACCCGAGCACGGCGAAGCAAGGAACAGCCTGTTTGAATCGCGAGAATCCCGAACAACACTGGCGACACGCGAACAACTGATTGTCGTGACTCTGTCAAAAAAGGCCCCTGCGCTCTTCGCCAGCCACAGGCCATCTCCATCGGTGCCAACAAGCCATCGGTCGGCGTCGAGAACAGTGATGCTCGTGATTTTCATCAGGCCCGCCTGGGTAGGCAGCTTCTGGAAGACTGTCGACGCACCCGACATGCTGTAGATGGCTCCGTCTTGTGTTGCCACGACCACGACCGGCGCCGCACCGTCGAGCGCGCCTATGGCGGTCACCGCGGCAGGGAAGGTCTTCAACGTGACAAACCCACCGTCCGTCTTCGTGCCGACTACAGTGGCGACTGTTGCAGAGGAGAGACTACCGACAGGTGCCAGGAGCAGTTCCACCAGGAGAACGACGGCAATGTAGAAGACTCTTGTCCGGTTCATTACTGCGGCCCCTTCAGAATGTCCTCGAGCACGGTGTAGACCGTCTTCTGTACCGGAGCGCCATCGCTATCAGCGGAGTTCTGCTTCAGAGCGCTACCACTGTAGAGAACGTTGGTGTCTTTGTCCAGCAGGACGGCATACGGGGTATCCGTATGTCCCATCTGCTGTCCAACAACACTCTTCGGATCAATGATGACTTGGGCGCCCTGCACACCGGCCTCCTCGAGAAACCGCTTCACAGGGGAGATCTCGGCCTCTGCAAACACGACCGCGATCACGTTCCAGCCAGAAGTCTGCGTCTTGAGTGTCGTGAGGAGTTCCATGGCAACGTCATAACATGATCCACACACAGGATCAATGAAGACGATGGCAGTGTACTTGCCCGTCAGGCCCGAAGTGTCAAGTTCCTGGCCTGTCGTGCTCGTGGCCCTGAACGCAGGGAAAGGCTCGACGAGTTGCAGACCCTGTATGTTATGCTCGGCCACCAGCCTGCTGAATGCATACTCTCCGAAGTCGGCGAGGTAGACAGAACCCAGAAGCGTACGCATAAGCTGGTGTCCCGGTCCTGCCAGGTCGCCCCCGGCAGCGAGGGTCCCTTGATCGTTCGTGCCAAGAACCTGATACAGGTCCACCCCGACATACTGCGCCGTGAAAGCGGTTGTGGACTGCGGCCAGCGCGGACTCAGCTGGCGCATCGCCCGGATTGTGTACTGGTTGTCTACATAGACAGCGAACTCCATGTTTCGAGGGGCGAGCAACAAGCGGTCCAGCATTGATGGAGAAGACACGTCCAGGGGAAACGTGTAGATGTAGCCGGCAAGGCTCCCGCCTTCTGTGACCTTCCACCGCGGGAATGTCCGGAGCCGGCCGAGGCGATCGGACAGATCATCGGTCTTCTCGACGGCAACGCTCGTCCCTTCAGACGGAACGACATCCGCAGGGCTTCCATGCCCACGGACGGCAATGACGCCTCCGATCCAGAGCGCCATGACGACAGCCAGAACGACACCGCCCCAGATGAGAGGCGAGTGGTGCTTCGGAGTTGAGTGCCTGCTATCTTTCTTCTGCGACATCTTTTGGCTCCTTTGCGGAACAGAACATGCGAGCGCCGGGCGATTCCCGAGACTCTGGAACAGTATGCTTCGACTGCGGCCACAATCCAGAGAGCATCTTCCCATATGTTTCTTACATCTATCACTCTCGTTGCATTGGTGACCGCAACCAACACCACTTCCACACCCGCGAACGCTGCTCCCCGCGTTGAGGCAGCTGCAAATGCCCCCTGTTGCAGGGACTGTGGTCTGGACGGCCAACTCCTGCCGTACAACCAGAACAGCCGAGCTCTTCAGCCGCGATTACGCTGCTGGCGCATACGCTCTTCCTGCTCCGTCCCATGTCGAACCTCTCATTGACGTTTCCGACGGAGTTCACCAGCAATGAGTACGTTGCAATTCGATGAGTTGTGCCGTTCCGAGAGAAAACGACAATGATATCAGTGCACTATCGAGCCCGGCATCTGATCCGGAGCAAACTTCCCGTTGGAGGTCGGGCAACCGGTCGAGGCGACTTTTTCTGCTGCGACGTTTCCTGAGGGACGAGAAGGGAGGTATGAGAAATGCGTCATCCAAACGCTCAGTTGAGGTCTATCTGGATTCCCAGGGCTCTGATGATCCTTTGCATCCTGTTCCTGGCAGTGTTCTCGCTGGACGTGTTCGAGATGGAAGGGACGCTCCTTGAGAAACTGGGTGGCTTCGTCATGCACTCCATCCCGTCACTTGTCCTGGTCGCAGTCCTGCTGGTCTCATGGAGAAAACCCCTCGTCGGCGGCGTCCTGACTCTCGCGTCCGCCGCAGCGCTCATGCTGCGCTGGCACCTATGGGCAGGCATGGCGTTCGCGACGATGATCCTGCCCCTGATCGTTGTCGGGATACTCTTCATCGTGGCCCATTTTGCAGGCAGGAAGCAGGCGCCGGGTCCTTCCCAGTAGAGTAGAGACGACGAATCAGAACGACTGTTGCTCGGTTCGAGCGATGATCTCCTCCTGCAGGCCGGGCGTCAGGTCGCAGAAGTAGTCGCTGTAGCCAGCCACACGCACGATGAGGTCACGGTACTTGTCCGGCTCGGCCTGGGCGGCACGCAGAGTCGCGGCGGTCACGACGTTGAACTGGATGTGATGCCCGTCAAGCGTGAAATAGGAGCGGATCAAGTGCGTGAGCGCGCCGAGCCCCACATCTCCCTCCACCAGTGACGGCGAGAACTTCTGGTTGAGCAGGGTGCCACCGGTGCGCACGTGGTCCATACAAGCAGCTGAGCGGATGACGGCGGTCGGGCCTTTCCTGTCGGCCCCTTGAACAGGCGATATTCCATCTGAAAGTGGCTGCCACGCTCGGCGACCATCCGGCATCGCGCCGGTCACCGAACCGAAGTACACATGAACCGTGGTCGACAGATAGTTCACATGATAGGTCCCGCCCTTGGTGTTGGGACGACCGTCGATCGCGTCGAATACCACATCAAAGAGCCGAGCAACGATGTCGTCGGCAGCCGGGTCGTCGTTGCCATACTTGGGTGAGCGGTTCCACAGCAGGAGCCGCGTCTTCTCATGATCCACGAAGTCCACATCGACGGCCGCCAGGATCTCGTCCATGGTCAGGTCCTTCTGGTCGAAGACATGCGCCTTCAGTGCAGACAGGCTGTCAGTACAGCTCCCCGGTGCCGTGACCTGGATGTACGTCGAATTGTACCGCGGGCCACCGTCGTTGTAGTCACGCCCCCGCGCAATGCAGTCCTCCACGAAGAGCGACAGGAACGGTGCCGGCATCTGCTCGGCATACAGCCGCTCGATGACGTTGTTGCCGCGCACCTTGATGTCCACGAAGTGATGCAGCTGCGCTTTAAATGCTTCAAACAGCTCGTCATAGCTGGCAAAGGTCCGTGGATCACCCGTGTGCAGACCGATGATCTTGCCGGTACGTGGGTCCAGACCATCATGCAGGGTCACTTCGAGGATCTTGGGCAGGTTCAGGTAGCCGGTGAGGATGTACGCCTCGCGGCCGAACGCGCCCGTCTCGACACAGCCCGAGATACCGCCCATACGGGCATCGACCACAGATTTGCCCTGGCGAAGGAGCTCCTGAACGACCATGTCGGCATTGAAGACAGAGGGCTGACCCCAGCCTTCGCGGATGATCTCGGCGGCACGCCTGAGGAAGCGGTCTGGACTCTTGCGGCTGAGCTGGATGTTCGAGGACGGCTGCAGCAGGTGCATGTCGTCGATGACGTCGAGCAGGAGATAGCTGACGTCGTTCACACCGTCAGAACCATCGGGGCGCAGTCCACCCACATTGATATTGGCAAAGTCCGTATACGTTCCACTTTCAGCAGCCGTCACACCCACTTTGGGCGGCGCAGGCTGATTGTTGAACTTGATCCAGAAGCACTCCAGGAGTTCCATGGCTGATGCGCGCGTCAATGTACCGTCGGCAAGTCCCTTTGCGTAGAACGGTTCCAGGTGCTGGTCAAGGCGCCCGGGGCAGAACGAATCCCAGGTGTTGAGCTCGGTCACGACGCCCAGGTGGACAAACCAGTACGCCTGCAGCGCCTCGTGGAATGTGCGCGGAGCGTGCGCCGGGACCCAGGAGCAGACCTCGGCGATGCGCAGAAGTTCCGCCCTGCGCACAGGGTCCTGCTCTGCATTGCCCATTGAACGGGCCAGAGCGGCATTGCGCTCTGCGTAGCCCATCATCGCGTCTGCGGCAATGGCCATTGCTTCCAGCTCCTCGCGGCGCGCAGTTGCCTGCGGGTCGTTCAGGAAGTCGAGGCCGGCAATGGCGTCTGCCACCTCCACCTTCAGCTCCAGCAGTCCCTTGTGATAGATCACGTCGCCCAGCACCGTATGGCCTGGCGCGCGCTGCTCCATGAACTCGGTAAACACGCCGGCTTCGTAGGCGTCCTTCCATGCAGGTTCCATCAGAACAAACATGCGGTCACGCATGGACCGACCGTTCCACGCAGGGATGACCTCCTCCTGCTGGATGCGGCGACCCTCGTCGTCGACCTTATAGGAGATCTTCTCCCGCGTATCAAGGACAGTAAGGTCCTGCATGCTGTGACAGCACAGCTCGGGGAAGGACGGCACAGCTTTGGGCGCGGGACCACGCTCGCCCACGATCAGCTCGCCAGGCCCCATGAACAGCTGCTTGTGTTCAAGAATGTACTGCAGGAGGCGTGCGCGATAGACAGGCACCGACAGTCCCCGCGCCTGCCGGTCGAACTCCGTCACCAGATGCGCTCGCTCCAGGGACAGCCGGGGTACTGCGTCAAGACTCTCCTGGCGCAGACGTGCAACGCGTTCGTTCATGCTAACCTCCCACCGACGCTTCGATGCCGGCGTCCGCGAACGCGCGCCGGATGTTCTCCATGGCTTCCGCCGAAGGAGGCTGGAGTTCGGCCAGCTCGTACGGCCTTCCAAGCCTCCGGTATTTGTCCGTCCCGATGCGGTGATAGGGCAGCAGGTCGATATCGCGAAGCCCGAGCCGATGCATCATCGCAACCACCAGGCCAACGTTCTCGCTGTCGTCGTTGACCCCCGGTATCACGGGAAAACGTATAATGACGTGACCATGAACCGTCGCCAGCGCTGCGAGGTTCGTGAGGATCGTCTCGTTTCCCACGCCTGTCGCTTCTCCGTGCCGTGCCTGGTCCATGAGCTTGACGTCGTACAGAAACAGGTCGATCTTGTCCGCCATCCCCAGCAATTCCCCCTGGTCAGTCATCCCACAGGTCTCGACCGCAGTCGATATGCCTTCGTCCTGACAGGCTTCAAGCAGACTTCTCAGGAATGCCGGCTGCATGAAGGGTTCGCCACCGGAGAACGTGACGCCACCACCCGACTCCTCGAAGAACACGCGGTCCCGAACAAGCTGGCTCATCACCTCTGCCACCGTCATGGTCCTGCCCGTGATCGTCCTGGCCCCGGCGAGACAGACGTCCTCGCACCGTCCACATGCAGTACACGCACCGGTTGCCCCGGGTACTCCATCCACCAGGACTGCCGCGCCGGTCGGGCAAGCTGTCAGGCAATCCCCACACCCGGTACACCGTTCCGCTATGATCATGAGTTCGGGGCGGGAGCCCTGGCTCTCAGGGTTGTGGCACCATTGACAAGCCAGCGGACAGCCCTTGAGGAACACGACCGTACGGATCCCCGGCCCGTCATGCAAAGCATAATGCATGACATTGAATACCATGCCACTCATAGGTATACTCCACATGGCCTTTTCATACGTGATACCGCTTGTCGCCGTTTCATGCAGTCATTCTACCACAACCCACGGCAAGGTCATATTGTCCATGCGATGATCCCTCCTCATCCCCCGCCACGCCCTATCGCACCAACTCGCGCAAGATTGTGCGCGAGCGTCAGGTCGTGAACGCACCAGAACAGGTTCCTCGACCATCAACACTTGACGGTATCTCAGCGAGGGAGCAGCAACGTCACCGTCGTTCCAGATGTGAGTGTACTGACAGCGCTGACGGACCCGCGCATGCACGAAGCAGCCTGCTTCACGATAGCAAGGCCCAGTCCTGCGCTACCATGTTGTGCGTGACTGTGGCTGGGGTCGGCACGGTAAAACCGTTCAAAAATGTGCGGTAGGGTTTCGGCGGTGATACCCTCTCCATGATCAGTAACGCTTATCCGGATCCTGCGCCGTGAAACCGTGCTGGCGCTCATCTTGATTACAGCGCCGGCCGGTGACCACTGTGCTGCATTTTGCACAAGATTCTTGAGGACCATGAGCATCAGACCACGATTTGCCGACACCATGACATCGGTGCCGGCGGTCTCGAGCCACAGGCACTTTTCTTCCAGTACAGGCGCAAGGCTTTGCTGGACATCGGCACAGAGCGTTCCGAAGAGAACGGGGGTTCCAGGGCGTGCAGCTGCATGGGACATGCGGGCCAGCAGAAGCAGTGACTGCACCGTTTCCGAAGCGGAACGCGCCTGCCGGAGGGTGGCTTCGGTGTAGCTGTGCACCTGTTCAGGTGTGGACTGCGGCCGCAATGCCATTTCAGCATTCAGCTGGATAGCGGCAAGCGGTGTCTTCAGTTCATGGCCGGCGTCACCGGTAAACTGGCCCAAGCGTTCCAGCGCTGCCGTCGCCGGGCGGGCAGCGATCCTGCCGAAGGACAGTGTCACAATAGCTATCAACAAGGCACCAAACAGGACCATCAGCCATACTACGCGGCCCAGGAACATACCTGTCACCGAAAGATCGTTGGCTATACGAATGCCAAACAGGACATATACAGGCTGACCTCCGATGCTGATGGATACAGGGGTCGTCATGTATGATTGAGTCCACA
Source organism: Candidatus Cryosericum sp. (assembly GCA_036385275.1). Classification (GTDB taxonomy): domain Bacteria; phylum Caldisericota; class Caldisericia; order Cryosericales; family Cryosericaceae; genus Cryosericum. Next base: position 13,908 of record DASVKR010000021.1, read on the forward strand.
TGCCACCACCTTTTGCGGGAACACGGATGACGACATCTTTTTTGGCCTGCTCCCAGAACGTATCCACGTCCTCGGGAAGCCACCCCCATACTGAA
>DASVKR010000022.1:0-8352 GCA_036385275.1 Candidatus Cryosericum sp.
GGGAACGGATCACATCCGTGCTGGACTGGTCTTTCACGGACCTCGGCGACCCCTGGTATGACCTCGCAACGATGTTCGGGTATCTGGACCCCGCCGGTCAGCAGGTGTTCCTGAATGCGTACGGACTCCAAGCCGTCGACCGCGAGCGCCTGAACTGGTTTCGCTCCCTCTCCGTCTACCTGGCTGTCTGAAGCTCGGCTACAGGCTTGGCTGACCCTCGCGTCCGCGCTTGATGCGCGAAGGATGGGGCCGGTGTGATGCCTCGTGCATGGCGGACAGTTATGACCTGGTTGTGGCTCATTAACTGGACGTTCTCTCTGAATCGTAGAACAGCGCCACAGCAACCAGATCCTACCAATGTTCTCTTGGATTGTACTTTTTCGACAAGTTGAGTAATACTTGGGAAGAAGAAAAAATCAATCGCGGGGGAGATGCTATGGACAGGCCAACGTTTCGCGTGTATGGCTACCGCTGGGTTGTGCTGGCGGTGTTCATGTTCATCAATATCACTATTCAGATGTTGTGGATCAGCTATTCTCCGATTACCGGGCCAGCGGCAACGTTCTATGGTGTAACTGATCTGAATATCGGATTGTTGTCGATGATGTTCATGATCGCGTTCATTCCACTGTCCATTCCGGTCTCGTGGGTGATCGACACGTGGGGTTTTCACAAGGCTGTCAGTATTGGCGCCGTTTTGATGGGTGTCTTTGGCATCCTGCGTGGACTGGCGGGAGCCAGCTATGGCCTTGTGCTGGCCTCGACCATCGGCATCGCCGTCGCGCAGCCCTTTCTCCTCAACGCCTGGACCACCGTTCCGGCCAAGTGGTTCAATATCGAATTCCGTGCCACGGCAGTTGGACTGGTGACTCTGGCATCACTTGTCGGGACAGCAATCGGCATGGTCTTGACACCGATTCTGACCCAGAGTTTGTCCATTGCCCGTGTTCAGCTGGCATATGGCATTCTGGCCGCTTTCTCTTCGGTGCTTTTCATCCTGCTGGCGCGTGAGAAACCGCCGACACCGCCATGCCCCGCAGGACAGGAGACGCGTGCGCTGATGCTGGACGGCCTCAAGAATGCTCTCAAAAACAGAATGTTCTGGATGTTTCTGGCTATCTGCTTCATTGCGCTGGGCCTCTTCAATGGCCTGTCTACCTGGATAGAGCCCATCATCAGGCCGCGTGGCTTCAGCCCCGAACAGGCAGGCACGCTCGGTGCTCTCATGCTTGTCGGAGGAGTCATCGGTGCGGTCGTGATCCCTGCATTTTCAGACAAGCAGCACAAACGTTGCAAATATCTCATGATCGGCGTGCTGGGTGCGATTCCTGGTCTCATCGGCGTTACGTTTGCGCGGCCTGTCTGGCTGCTCATGGCATCGGCCTTTGAACTTGGGTTCTTCCTCGTCAGTCTGAGCCCGGTGGGCATGGAGTATGCCGCCGAAATTACCTATCCGACACCGGAGGGAACGTCGAATGGGTTGATTCAACTCTTCGGCCAGGCTGCCGTTGTCTACGTGTATGTCATGGAGGCCATGCGCACAAAGGATGGCTCCTTTACGCTTTCGCTGCTCTTCGCGGTATTCCTGCTCATCATCTGCGCGTTTATTGTCACTCGCCTCAAGGACCCGGATGCCGCACGTGGCGGTGCGGAGATGACGAAATGAAAGGGCACACCGAACCGCATATCCTCGCCGTCGATCTGGGGACGTCGGGGTGCAAGACAGCGCTGATTTCCGTGACCGGTGTTGTTGCGGGATGGGAATTCCAGGAAGTGCCTCTGCATGTGTTGCCGGGTGGAGGGGCGGAACAGGATCCGGAGGATTGGTGGAATGCGTTTCTGGCGACCGCCGGCAAGCTGATTCACAAGAAGCTTGTACCCGTGGAGGACATCGTCGGTGTCTGCTGCTCGACCCAGGGAGAGGGCACCGTGCCGGTGGACTGGGACGGCAAGCAGCTCATGAATTGCGTGCTGTGGATGGACATGCGTGGTGCCGCCAACCTCAGGCAGATCACACGCGGTTCAGTCAATGTCGCCGGATATGATCCTGTCCGGTTGATGCGCTGGATCAAGTTGACGGGCGGGGCGCCTGCGCTGTCCGGCAAGGATCCGTCGGCTCACATGCTCTTCATCCGCGACGTGTTTCCGGACGTGTATGCGAAGACCTTCAAGTTCCTGAATGTTCCGGACTACATGAACATGCGCCTTTGTGGACGGATTGCCGCTACGCCCGATTCCATACTGACTTCCTGGGTCACGGACAATCGCGATTCGGCACACGTCGTCTATTCACCGGCGCTGATAAGGAACTCCGGCATCGATGCTGACAAGTTCCCCGAGATCGTCGCCTGTGACTCTGTGCTGGGCGAAGTGAAACCGGACGTTGCGCATGAGCTGGGACTCAAGCCCGGGGTCCGGGTGGTGGCGGGGTCCATCGACACGACGTCGGCGGCCATCGGTTCGGGAGCCATTCGTGACTACGAGGCACATCTGTACATCGGGACGTCGTCATGGATTGCCGCGCACGTTCCCTTCATGAAAACGGATGTCGCAAGCTCGATCGCTTCGGTGCCGTGCGCCATTCCAGGCAAGTACCTGATGACGATTCTGCAGACCACCGCAGGCGGTAACCTGACGTTCCTGCGCGACAAGATCCTCTATCACAAGGACAAGCTGCTACGTGAGGAGCAGGCACCCGACGTCTACCAGATCATGGACCGCATTGCCGAGCAGGTGCCGGCTGGAAGCAACGGCGTCATCTACACACCATGGATCTATGGCGAACGATCCCCTATCGAAGACCGTTACGTACGCGCATCCATCTTCAACCTCTCCCTGGAAAACAGCCGGGAGGACATTATTCGCGCATTCCTGGAGGGCGTCGCTTTCAATACCCGCTGGATGCTTGGACCGGGGGAGAAATTCCTCGGACGCAAGCTGGAATCCCTCAATATCGTGGGTGGAGGTGCCAAATCCGACATCTGGTGCCAGATCTTCGCGGATGTCCTGAATGTCACTATCCGCCAGGTGGCAGATCCTATCGAGGTGAACGCGCGCGGAGCCGCATTCATCGGTGCCGAAGCGCTGGGATACATGAAATTCGAGGATGTGGCACAATACACGACCATTGCCAGGGAATATGCGCCCTTGTCGGAACACCGGGCTGTCTATGACAAGATCTTCAAGGAATTCGTCCGGTACTATCACCAGACCAGGGACCTCTACCGCGAGATGAATCCGTAAGGTGGACTGCCGAAACGAAGAAAGGGGTGGACCTGGGCAGGTCCACCCCTTTGTCATGCTCCTGTTCTTCAGGCGCCTTCGACACTTCCCAGGACGATATCGAAACGGCGGACCGCATCATCGATGATCTCGTCGGTATCGGCCATGCTCGTGTACATGCGGCTGCCGGCCAGCGTGATGATGCCTTGGCTCATGTAGGCGGCACCCATCTCCTGCATCATGTGGTTGCGAGGCTTGAGTTCCTTCGCCAGCTTGAGCGGGTGACGGAAATCGAGCAACATGACCCCCGCTGTCTCGAGGTGCACGATGGAGCCCTGATTGTATGCGACGAACGGCAGTTTGCGCCGGTCGATGATCTCCTGCAATCCCTTGACCAGACGGTCCCCTGCACGCCCGGCGATGACCGGTGCGTTGGTACGCTCCATTTCTGTCAGGGCGAAGTACCCCGCAGCGCACGACAATGGATTTGCCGTCAGCGTGCCGCCGACGTAAGCCCGTTCTCCGGTGCCGCCGATCCCGGCTGAAAGGCGCATCATGACATCGCGCCGTCCACCAAGTCCGCCGGCCATCGGATATCCACCGGTGATGCATTTACCAAAGACTGTCAGGTCTGGCTTGACGCCGAAGTAGCCCTGGGCGCAACCCATTCCAAGCCGGAACCCGGTCACGACTTCGTCGAAGATGAGGAGCGCGCCGAACTCATCGCACAGCTCACGCACCTTTTCGTTGTAGTCCTTGTACACCGGGCGCGTCCCGCTTTCCGGCCCGACAGGCTCCACGATGACGGCTGCCGTACCGCCACGGAAACGGTTGCGGATCAACAGGCGCCGCAGACCACCGAGATCGTTGGGAAAGACCTCCTCCGTGTTGCCGGTCGAGCCCGCTGGTATTCCTTTGGATTCGAAACGCCCCGTGCCTGGCACGTGCAGGCCGTAGACCATTGAGTCGCTCCAGCCGTGATACGCTCCCCCGACCTTGATGATCTTGCGTTTGCCGGTGTGCGTCCGGGCCGCACGGATTGCTGCCATCACAGCCTCGGTCCCGGACCCGAACATGCGCAGCATCTCAACACTGGGGACAAGGCGGTTGACGAGTTTCGCGAGCTTCAGCTCGTATTCACTGAACAGGCCGGTGACCGGGCCTGATTCGTTGATGACCTCGGCAACCTTGTCGCGAACTGGTGCATAGTTGCTGCCCAAAACAGTCGGACCGCCGGCCTGCAGGAAGTCGATGTACTGGTTGCCGTCGACATCGCCCATGAGAGCGCCACTCGCTTTCTCGATGGCGATGGGAAACGGGTAGTTGAACGCCAGATTGTGCTGGACACCACCGGGAATGTAGTTCTTTGCCTCGTCAGTCAAGGCTTTGGACCTGGTGCATTTCGTGTTGAAGTAGTCCAAGTACTCTTTCATCCTGTCACGCCGGATTGTCATCGGCGGCACCTGGATCAACGCATTCAAACAGTCGTAGATCGCTCCCGTATCATGCCACTCAGAAATCGCGTACTTCTGTTCTTCGGCCATAGCCGCCCCCTGTTTGACTAATGCTCGTTGGCATTCTCGGATTTTTTCTGATCCTTGCGCAACATAGCAAACGCTACTTCGCGAAACGGCAGCGGGACGCGTGAGATCTTCTTCTCGGTACAGATCGCAAGGAGGTACGTCACAGCGCATTTTTCGAGCAGTTGCACATTGAACATTGTCCGGTCTGGATCAGGTCCCAGGCATAGTGCGCCATGATTCTGCAGAATGTAGGCATTGCAGTGGTTCTTCAGCTTCACGGTGACGTTCCGTTTCAGGAATCCTGTTCCCGACGGTGCGTAATTAATGATCTCAACCGACTTGCCGAGAAAACGAGCTTGTTCGTCGTAGAGTGCTGGAATCGGCGTATTCGTGAGCCCAAAAGCACTGGCGTAGAGCTGATGCGTATGAATGACGCAGTTGGCGTCCAGCCGGTTCTCGTAGATGGCGGCGTGCAAAGCGCTTTCGATCGAAGGCTTGCGGTCTCCCTCCAGGACGCTGAGATCATACCGGAGCACGCAGACATCTGCTGGTGTCATGATCGTGTAATCGTAATTGGAGGGAGTGATGGCGAACGCGTCCTCGCCACAAATGCGCACCGAGACATTGCCGCCTGTCCCCATCAGATATCCTTTATCGACAAGGTTGTGACAGAGTGTAGTGACTTGCTGTTTGGCTTCCTCATAATTCCCCATGTCCACCTCGTTCTGAAATCAAATACATTCAGAAATGTATTCAAAAATAATTCTGTTGACAGATTTCTCAAGCATGCTTATCGTTCCTGGAACTGTCCAATAAGGCCGTCGACCGCGAGCGCCTGAACTGGTTTCGCTCCCTCTCCGTCTACCTGGCTGTCTGAAGCTCGGCTACAAATTCGACGACCCCTCGCGCCCGCGCTTGATACGCGAAATGCTGGACTGACGCGATGCCTCGCGCCCCTTCGTCGTGCCAGCGTCTCCGATGGGTTAGTGAGGCTGTTCGACCACGCGCTCGTAGATGAACACGTCCGGTTCACCGTGCCGCCAGACGTCGAATTCGAGCCCCATCAGCGTCTCAAGCAGGTTTGTGTGGACGGTCTGACCAGCTGGGATCATCGTCTGGAGGTACTTCGCTCCCGGATAGAGAGCAAGGGCGTGACGGACGAGGACGTCCAAGTCCGCCGGACTCCCGTCTGCGAAGTCGATCGTGGCCTCGCCGGGTCCGTGGTCGGAACGGCAGACGACCAGCAGGCTGCGGAGTGATCCATCCTCCGAGCGGATGCCTATGGCAGCCTCGAACGGCGGCCATGCGACGACGCTTGGGCGGGCGACCGGCCAGAACTTCCAGCCCTCGGACATGAAGTCGCAGCTCTTCGCGATGGACGCCGAGCTCAGGATCCACGGACGTGCTTCGTCGAAGGGTACTTCCGAAACCAGTGGCGACAGCTCTGCGGTGGACCGCGCGGGGCCGTCCAGTTTCGCCTCGGCAAGGATGAACGATGCCTGGCGCACAAAACGGTACTGCTCGACGATGTGGATGCTTGCTAGGTTGTCGATGTATGTCGAGAGCCCGATGCGCTGTGCGCCCTCGCGGGTCGCCTTCTCGATGAAGTACTCGGTCAGGGCCTTGCCGGCACCGTGTCCTTGCAACGCCGTGTCCGTACGGATCCCCTCGAGCCATACGTAACCGGGGGTCAGATTGACTGTACGCCCGAACGCGATGACGGATCCGTTCAGGTCGGCGACCGCCACCTCGGAATCCCGCATGCGGAGCCATTCGTCGATGACCTGTGGCACGTAGTCGTTGCCTTCCCATATCTGGGAACTGATAGCCAGTATGCGAGATCGGTCGGCAAGTCGAGCGGTACGTATCGTGACTCCCATGTGTTCCTCCTGTCATTGCAGAGTGACGGCAGACTGCGTTGTTCTGTATGAAGTATACATGTGTGTCCAAAAGGCTTCAACATGCGTGGTGCATTATCCGGCATCATCGCCGGCTACCAGAGGTTACGAGACGGATCGCCCATAGGTTGTCTGTGGCCTGGCGATGTCACTCGACTAGAGGAAACGTGCCCAGAAGAGGATGGTCAGCGGGAACAGGAGGGTCGAGACGACGATATTCCGAGACAGTTTCTGGACGTCCAGGCCGATCTCGGCGCCGTACACGACGCTGGCAACCATGGTAGGCATGGCACTCTGGAGGATGAATACCGAACGGATGTCGCCGGCGAGGGGCAGGACGAGCGTCAGGGCCAGCGCCATTGCCGGTACGACGGCGAGCTTGATTGCTGCTGGAATGAGCGCGCGCCAGTTGAAGCCCAGGTCCACGATCAACCCCACGAACAGCATGGCAAGGGGCGACGTCGAGTTGCCGACGAGCTGGCATGCATTGGTGAAGAACTGCGGGAGGGCGACGCGCTTGAGGATGAGTGCGAGGAGCATGGCGACCAGCGGCGGGTTGATGAAGCTGCGGACATTCTTGTGAATCCAGGTGCTGAAGATCATGAATGAATGCGTCTGCTCATAGATGACCGCAAGCGGCAGTGCCCCCTGGCCAAGGATCGCCTGTACCACGGGGAATCCCATGAACCCGGTGTTCCCAAGGAATCCCGAGAAGATCGTCTCGCGATAGCGCATGGGGACCAGCCTGAAGGTCAGGTACCCGATGACCTGGATGATGATGACACCTGGAATGATCCAGAGCGCCCTCAGCGGAATGGGGTTGCTGTACAGGCTGATGAAGGTGAGGGCGGGCAGGGAGACATTGAACACGAACTTGCGGATACTGGTGGCGTCTTCCGTCGAGAGGACGTGGAGCCGGCGAAGCAGGATGCCAACGGCCACGATGAGGATAAGCGTAAACACAGGACTCATTTCCGCAAGACCGACAACTAGTTTCATATCCTTGCCATGATAGCGGAAAAAGGGCATTGCGTCCAGCCTCGGGTGCTGTAAATCCAGCTACCATGCGGACAGGGTTCAACTGCTGTGCTTCCGTACCCTCTCGTTAAATCCTTGTGCTATGCGGTGGGTGACCACGAGGTAGTGGTCCAGGAGCAGGGCGCGATCCTCGGTAGATGTCTCACCTGATGCGGCAAGCACCGCCTCGCAGCCTCTCGGTCGCTCCAACTGTTCGACAAACACTGCGTAGGCTCGTTCAGCAGCAGTGTTGCCGCAGATGGAGAGCTCGATGAAGTCGAGTTCGCTCTGGATGTCACGGTCGCTGGCGGCGAGGACGGCTCGCACCGTTTCGGGATGCTCGGCGGTCTGGGCGGCCTGCAGCACACACTGCTCCGTATCACTGCTGATTGGCTGGTCGAACGTGAACAGGGCGGTCCTGTACATGGATCCCGTCATGCGGCCCGGCGTTCGCCGCCTGGTCTGAGATGAAACAGGTAGTTGAGATAGTCTCCTCCCTGTTGCCACCATGGATTCTCGCAGAAGCACGTGGATCCAATACACGGGAGCGAATCCCCTCCCGTACCGAGGTATCGCATGACGCCCAGCAAGACACGCCTGGGACCGGCCGGGAAGCAGTACATGGCGAACCAGCCCCCCGGCAGCCGGTTGTCGCCGGGCCACCACATGACCTGATGGACATAACTATCGCG
>DASVKR010000023.1:0-9132 GCA_036385275.1 Candidatus Cryosericum sp.
ACAAGCTGCAACGCGTCCGCATCAGTGCCGGAATATGACATGCAGGGTTCTTCGCTGGTGGGGATCTCGACTGCCTTGGCTCTTCTCCGAATCAGTTCGAGGACATGGTCATTGGCGACAGGGCCCACAGCGACGCCCGGACCGCCGCCGAGAGGGATGGTCTTGTGCTCAGGAACGCTGTCGGTGTCGGCATGCGTGACGTCGACGGCGATACCGACGTCGGGGTGCGCGAAGTAGCCGCTGGTCCAGGCGCCGTTCCCGGTGATCTCCTCCTGGACGGTGAAGGCCATGACGACGTCATATGGCAGCGTCACGTCCTTGAGGAGTTCGAGAGCCTCCACCAGGGCCACGCCACAAAGGCGGTCGTCCTGGGTCTTTCCCGCGAAGCGCTCGTTCATGAGTTTGCTGATGCCGGCCGTGAAGGTGACGGTGGAACCGATGGGGACCATTGTGACGACCTGCTCACGTGGGAGTCCGACATCGATCCAGAGTTCATCGGGGCCAACCGGCTTGTCCATTTCGTCGTGCGACATGACATGGACCGGCTTGAGTCCGATGATACCGGGCAGAGGTTCTGTGCCATGGACGACGACCTGCAGTCCTGGCCAGACGCGCCCGTCGATCGAACGGCAATGGATGCCGAGAAAGCCCTTGTCGTTGATCCTTGTCACCCAGGCGCCGACCTCGTCGAGATGTGCGGCGAAGAGGATGGAGTGTTCACTCGAGCGGCCCTTGCGGATGGCGATGAGATTGCCAAGGGGTGTGTCGTGAATCTCGTCGGTGATGCCGTCGAGTGCGCTGCGCAGGATGTCATGGAGACGGCGTTCGTCTCCTGAAACCGCATAAGCACTTGTCAACTGTTCTACAAGCTTGTGCATGTTCGTCTCCTTTCCGGTGACCAGACTATTGTACGGCAAACGAACAGAACGTCAAAGCCGGCTTCGCGGGACAGCTTGACCACGTCGTTTGCCGCACTAAACTAAATTGCTATGAGGAGACACGCTGACACGATATCGCACGAGAGCTCTCGCAACCGGCACATTGCGACATTGGTGGCTGCACTTGTTCTCAGTGCCGTCATGTTCGCCTCAGCGTTCATCATGGCACGTTTTCCGTCGGCGGTCGCGCCAGTTGTTCAGACAGACGTGACGATGACGAAGGCGGATCGAGTGCTGGTCGTATCTCCTCATCCAGACGATGAGTCCATAGCATGCTCCGGTCTCATCCAGCACGCTCTCGAGGCAGGAGCACAAGTCCGTGTGCTGTGGATGACGGCGGGGGATCACAATATTGTGGGTCCGCCGTTGTTCTGGAGGAGCGCGCCAGTCACACCCGCACAGTTTCGGGACATCGGCCATAGAAGGATGCAGGAGGCGATGGCTGCAGCACACGTGCTCGGCCTGAATTCGAATGATCTCATTTTCCTCGGGTATCCTGACGGAGGACTGTCGGACATCTTCATGAATGTATGGACATCAAAGCCGTACCGGAGCGGCCTCACAAACGCGACGTCGGTCCCGTACGCGGAATCCGCAGTCGCGGGCCAGCCCCAGACGGCTATGAACCTCCTCACTGACCTGGAGCAGGTCATGACGTCGTTCCAGCCGACGATTGTCGCCTATCCGAACCTGATCGACGACCACCCTGACCACCAGGCGACCGAGCTGTTCGTTACTGCCGCCCTTGCCGACCTGCATCTCTCTCCCCAGTGCCTGGAGTACGTCGTTCACATCACAGGATGGCCAAGACCCCTGCGATATGCGCCGTTCGTCGATGCCTATGCTCCTCCGGCGGCACGGATTCTGGGTCTGCGTCAGGAGGTCATCCATCTCACTCCGCAGGAGGTCGATATCAAGACGCGCGCGATCAAGGCGCACGCCTCGGAGCTTCTTCCATTTGCGACCTTGGTCGCATTTGCCCGCCGGACCGAGGTGTTTCTGGCTCCTGCCGATTTGAATGATAGCACAGATGCAATCCGAACGGCCCAGTTCTTCTTTCCGGTCAACCGCGTTGGAGACGAGGATCGCCCCGTCATTCAGACGTTCTCCACTACGGAGGGCGCTGGCGGTCTCCAACTCTCGCTGGAAATGGGTCGTGTGCTCAATCGGCTCGAAGAGATGGAGCTGTTCCTGTTTCCAGTCCCGGCGAGCGGCGGCTTCGGCTCCGCGCCCAAGCTCCACGTCATCTATCGCGGAGGCGCGGCTACTGCAGAGGTGTCAGATCTGGAACATCCGACTGCGAAGCCCGTTACTGTCACAGTCATCCATGATGGGACAACGATCAGTCTGACGTTCAACAATGCGTTGACAGGCGTGCACCTCCAGGGGTTTTTCCTCCGTATCGAGAAAGGGCCGGGGCGCGTCGATCTCACGCGCAGCAGAACTGTCTGGATCGGAATTGCATCAGTCCTTCCGTGAGAGAACTGGCGGCCCGACAACAATGAAGCGGCGCGCAAGCGCCGCTTGTGTTTTTCTATGCCAGAGAATACTACTTCTTGGCGATGGCGTCCTTCAGAGCCTTGCCGGGCTTGAAGAAGGGGGCTTTCTTTTTCGGAATGGTGATGGCCTTGAGGGTCTTGGGGTTGACGCCCTTGCGAGCCTTGCGCTCCTTGACACCGAACGTACCGAATCCAACGAGTGCGACCTTGTCGTTCTTCTTCATGGCTTCCTTGACGGCATCCATGAACGCATTCACCATGACTTCGGACTCCTTCTTGGTCATCTTGGTCATGTCAGCAATTCTGGCTACAAGTTCTCCCTTGTTCATGCTATCTCCTTTCCTGTTTTTGTCGCGCTTTTCCCCGCGACTGGGAAGGTACACGTGTAGTATAGCACATTTTGGCAAAATTGGGTAGCGTTATAGTCGCTTTTCATCGGAGATGACAGCGAAACGCGCCTACGATGGGGCATCACCGCGTGGTGATATGCAGTCCTGGACGGCAGTTGGTGGATGTGACGGGAAAGTTGCCCCTCATGCGGGATGAGCCGAATCTTGTGCTGGATTCTTCAAGATTGACCGAGGAAATTTGAGAGAACGATGGGTTAGACATCCTGAAATTGGTTGTGTCGGGTCGACCCGAGTACCCCTCAGGGTTGTTTGTGCGTGATGACGCAATGGCGACAAGGAGGTAGCGACCACTCATGGGAGCGCCAGCCACACACGGTGGCTTCATGGTGCTCCCAGGCATGCTGACGGTCCGACTGCGAAGCATTGACATCGCAAGCGCCATGTTGTGTGTATACTATGCATGAGAACTTGTCCACATCATATTGGGAGGTATATATGGCGATAGATGAGAAGCTTGCAGAGCTGGGTATCATATTGCCAGAGGCGGTGGCGCCCGTTGGCAGTTACGTTCCGGTCAAGCTCACCGGTAACCTTGCGTTCGTGTCGGGAATGCTGCCGAGCGAAGGCGGTCGTGTCAAACAGACCGGTCGCGTTGGAGAGAGCGTTACAACTCAAGAAGCATATGGTCTTGCCCGCATCTGCGCCATCAACGGTCTCGCTGCCCTGAAGAGTGCCATCGGTACGCTGGACCGTGTCAAGGGCATCGCGATGGTGCAGGGGTTCGTGCAGGGGGCTCCGGACTATGCGGAAGTGCCCAAGGTGATCAACGGTGCTTCCGACCTGCTTGTCGCGCTCTTTGGCGATGCCGGTCGCCATGCGCGCTTCGCCGTCGGTGTCGCATCCCTTCCCATGAATGCGCCCGTCGAGGTCGCGTTCATCGCCGAGATCATGCCCTGACACGCGTCCGGGATTATCGGCAGTCGGGAGCCTTCGTTGAAGCGACGCCTTGTACCACTATTATTGAGCCTGTTCAGGGGGTAGCCATAATGACCAGTGAGGTACGTGTTGTCATGAAAGTCAACGGCACGGAGTATCATGTCACGACACAGACCAACAGGACGCTCACCGAAGTCCTGCGGGAGGACCTGGGGCTTCTCGGCACGAAGATCGGCTGCAACAAGGGCGAGTGTGGTGCATGTACGGTCATCATGAACGGTCGGTCGGTCACCAGCTGCCTTGTGCTGGCAGTGCAAGCCGAAGGAGCGACCATCACGACGATCGAGGGGCTGGCGAAGGGCGACAAGCCGTCGCCGCTCGAGGGGGCGTTCGTCGAAGAGGGAGCTGTCCAGTGTGGTTTCTGCACACCGGGGATGGTCATGTCGGCAGAGGCGCTGCTCACCCTGAACCCCCACCCATCGGAAGCAGAGATAGAGAGTGCCCTGGAGGGGAATCTTTGCCGTTGCACGGGTTACAGGAAGATCGTTGCTGCGGTGCAGAAGGCAAGTCAGAGCCGCGAATGACTGCAGCAGTTATTCTTGCAGCTGGGCATGCCGACAGGATGGGTTCAAACAAGCTGACCTTGCCGCTTGGCCCTGGGACGGTTGTCGGCCACGTTGTCGCAACTGCGCTTGCCGCCTGTGACAGGGTCATCGTGGTCATGGGGCTGCACGATCAGGGGACAAGGGTTGCCGTGGAACAGACAGCAAGAGCTCTCGGCGCCGAAGGGCGAGTCGATGTGATCGAGGGCGTACCCTATGATCCAGGCATGTTCATCTCGGTTCAGGCTGGGCTGCGACGAGTTACGGACGCCGACGTCGTCCTCATCTTCCCTGGGGACATCCCCCTCATCCTCCCCGAAACCGCAATTGCCGTGAAAGATGCCATATCGGCGGGAGAGGTCGACGTAGCCGTGCCATCGTGTGGAGGACGGCGAGGGCATCCTGTCGCTATCGGCGCGCGGTGTGTCCCGGAACTGCTTGCCATGCCGGAGTGCTCCACGTTGCGGCAGTTCATGACTGTGCATGCGACCACCACGAAGGTGGTTCCCGTCGACGACCGTGGCATGCTGCTGGACATGGATACTCCCGACGAATATGACCGTGTCCTTGAGTGTCTCAAATCTGCGGGAACGTCCACTAAGGAGGTCTGATGGATTCCATCTATCAATATATTGCAAAGCTCGAACAGGAGGGCCGTGAGTTCGCCATCTGCACGGTCATCGACGCCCAGGGCTCTTCTCCTGGGCGCGCCAGCTTCAAGATGGCCGTCCTGCCCGACGGCACCCAGCATGGGACTGTCGGTGGTGGCAAGCTGGAACTGACTGTTCTGGGAGCGGCTCGCGATGCCATTGCCGAAGGAAAGTCACGCGTCGTCACCTTTGATCTGAGCCAGAATGGCAAGGACAGCCTCGGCATGCTGTGCGGCGGTCAGGTCACGCTCTACATCGAGTATGTGGGCAGTCGTCCGCTTCTGTATATCTATGGCGCCGGGCACGTCGGCCGTTTTCTGGCGACATTTGCGTCTCTGGTCGGTTTCGAAGTGACAGTGCTGGACGATCGGCCAGACGTTGCCACCCCTGGTCGTCTCCCCGACGCACATCATTTCCTGACCGGCGATTTTGTAGAACTGGTTCGAACGACCGCCTATGGCCCGCAAGGGTACCATGTCATTCTGACGGACAAGCACGTGAGCGACGAGCGCGTGCTGCAGGCACTTCTGGAGCGCAAGGTGGACAACCGTTACATCGGGATGATCGGTTCCCGGTCGAAGACGCTTGAGGTCTTCCGCCGCCTGGTGGCCGCAGGAACAGGCAAGGAAGACCTTGCACGCGTGTATGCCCCGGTTGGCATAGACCACGGCGGCCAGACTGCCGAGGAGATAGCACTTGCCATCTGTGCTGAACTCGTGGCTGTGCGTCACGATCACACCCTTGCCGATTCGATGAAAAACAGGGCGAACATCATTGGACTTCTGGAGAGCAAACCATGATCAAGGAACTCGAGTACCACGCAGCGCACGACCTGAAGGAAGCACTGGAACTGGCGAAAGAGTTCGGGTCACGCAAGCGCTTCCTGTCCGGTGGTACGGACGTGGCGGTGCGACTCAAGGAAGGGCTCGTCAAGGAAGATGTGGTCGTGGACCTCTCCCGCGTGACGGAACTCCGCTTCGTGCGTGAGGAGTCAGGCGTCGTTCATGTCGGTGCCTGCGCCACCCATACGGACCTCAGCGTTTCCCCCATCGTGCGGCAGCACGGCTGCGCTCTGGCCCTGGCGGCTTCACGGGTTGGCGGTCCCCAGATCCGCAACATGGGGACGGTCGGTGGCAACGTGGCCAACGCGTCTCCGGCAGGTGACACGATCCCGGCGCTCATTGTCCTTGACGCCGTCGTGTCCATCGCCAGCCAGACGGGCACCCGGGAGGTTCCCATCATCGACTTCTTCACGGGGCCGGGACGGTCCGTACTTGCCGCAGAAGAACTCGTGACGGAGCTCCATTTTCCTGCGACAGGCCCAGGTGAACTGAGCGGCTTTGGCAAGCTGGGTTCACGGCAGGCGATGACGATCTCTACTGCCAACTTGGCCTTCTACTTCAGGATCGGCAAGAACCGGCGCATCGTGGAGGCTCGCATCGCCTTCGGTTCGGTCGCGCCGACCGTCGTCCGGGCACACAAGACCGAGCAGATGTTCTGTCAGCTTCCTCCACTCCTGTCATGGGACGCCATTCGCGGCGCGGCCCAGATGGCCTGGAAGGAAGTAGCGCCCATCGATGACCTGAGAGCAACTGCTGTCTACCGCAAGGAAGCTGTTGTCGGGCTTCTTGCCGAGGCCGCCTACGAAGCGCTCGCCTCCTGCTGGCATGAACGTTAAGATCAAGCTCTTTCAGGACTACAAGCAGTACCACGATACGTCCGAATACGAGCTGGAACTCCCGGCAGGAACGATGGCCGGGGAGATTGTGAGACAGCTTGGCATCAAGGGTCCTGAACTGGCGTACCTCATTCTCATTCTGAAGGGCAAGCGCGTGTACGACGAGTACGTCCTTCAGGACGGTGACGAGCTTGTGTTCTTGGCTCCTATCGGTGGTGGCTGAACGTGAAAGGAGCGATGTGATGGACGATATCCGTTTCGAGCAGATAGCCAGGGTCGATGCACTGGGCAAGGCGTGTGGCACCACGGAGTACATGTCCGACCTCTCATTCCCGGGAATGCTGTATGCGTGGTTTGTGCGCAGCAAGTACCCGCATGCCCTGATCAAAAGCGTCGATATCAGCAAGGCGATGGCGCTGGACGGCGTCGTCACGGTGCTGACGGCGGCAGACGTGACCGGGTTCAACGGGTTTGGGATCGTCAATCCCGACATGCCGGTCATCTGTGGCGACAAAGTACGGTATATGGGGGATACCGTGGCGCTTGTGGCTGCCACGACCGAACGCATCGCCGAACAGGCGGCGGCTCTGGTGGACGTAGACTACGAAGTCCTGCCGGTCGTCGACGACCCCATCGAGGCGCTGAAGCCCGATGCCCCCAAAGTCCATGACAAGGGCAACGTCTGCCTGCACACCCTCATCACGAAAGGCGACGTGGAGCAGGGGCTCCGCGAAGCGGATGTGGTCATCGAGCACGAGTACCGGACGCCACGTCAGGCCCATACAGCGCTGGAGACCGAATCTGGTATAGCAGTGCCGGAAGCCGACGGCTCGCTGTCGATGTATGCGGGTTCTCAGTATGCGTTCCGGGATCAGCTGCAACTTGCCCGTATTCTGGGGATGAACCCTCGGATGATCCGGGTCTACAGCAACCCCGTGGGTGGCGGTTTCGGAAGCAAGGACGAGTTGACCATCCAGGGTGGCATCGCCTTGCTTGCCATGAAGACGGGCAAACCCGTCAAGGTCTTCCTCTCGCGTGAGGAGTCGCTGGTGTCAGGCTGGAAGCGGCATCCGTTCATCGTGCGTATGAGAACCGGTTTCAAGAGCGACGGTACGATGCTTGCCAACGATGTCACCTGCTATGAAGACAAGGGAGCCTATAGCTCGCTGGGAGGCCCCATTCTCAACCTGGCGCTCGAACATGCTTCGTCCCTGTACCGCGTCCCAAACACGCGCCACGAGGGGTGGGCCGTGTTCACTAACAACGGTGTCTGTGGCGCGTTCCGAGGATTCGGCGTGCCGCAGGTTCTGTTTGCGCTGGAATCCAACATCGACGAGGCGGCGGAGAAACTGGGGCTGGATCCGGTCACGATACGGCGGAAGAACGTCCTGTGCCAGGGCGAGGTTTCCCCTATCGGCCATACCCTGCGCACAGGTGTTTCCATGGACCTGGTCCTGGACGCCATTGAGAAGTCGGACCTGTGGCAGCACCGCGAGGAGTACAAGAAGACGGACAAACCATGGCTCCGGCGCGGGGTAGCCCTGGCGCTGGCTCCACAGGGAGCCGGACTCGGGCTCGGGATTCCCGATTATGCCGGTTCGTACATCGATCTCGACCGGGACGGCAACTTCACTCTGCGTATTGGTCTCGTAGAATACGGTCAGGGCACACATACCGGGTTTACGCAGATGGCTGCAGGTCTGCTGCACGTCGATCCGTCACGGGTCCGCATTGTCGCGGGTCAGACCGAAGGCTCGGTCGACGCGGGACCCGCCACAGCTTCTCGCTCGATGTACACGGCCTCGAACGCCATCGCGGCAGCTTTCCGTGACCTCGGTGTCAAGGTGGCTGGCGCGCTGGATGCGAAATATCATACGGGAGCGGATGCGGTTTGTGAGGCGAAGGACGGCGGTATGACGACGCCGGTGGGCTTCCGGACGTACGAAGAACTGGCTCAGGAGTTTTCCCAGGAATCGCCGTTGCGCGGTGAAGGCTACTTCGTGTGGCCGACCGCCGACCGCGAAATCCCCGGCGCTGCCGGGCTTCCACACTGGATCTACAGTTTCGCCGCCCAGGCAGCGCTGGTCGAAGTCAACATCCTGACCGGGGAAACCCACCTGCTCAAGGTCGCGACCGCCCTGGATACAGGACACACGGTCAACCCACAGCAGGTCGAGGGGCAGATCGACGGTGGCGTTGCGCAGGGCGAGGGGTTTGCCCTGTTCGAGGACACGCTGATCGCCAAGGGGCAGGTGCGCACGAAGGACTTCTCCACCTACATCATCCCGACCGTCCAGGATGTGCCCGAGCACGAGTACATCATCCTGGAAAATCCTGAGGGAACCAGTGCCCTCGGGGTGCGAGGTATTGGCGAAGTCGTGATGGTCCCCATCATTCCTGCTGTTGCCCTGGCAATCCATGATGCCACCGGTGTCTGGGTGCGTCACCTTCCGGCGACGCCCGAGCGCGTCTATCGACT
>DASVKR010000024.1:0-4148 GCA_036385275.1 Candidatus Cryosericum sp.
CCCCGCAGGACACCCTCGTGGTCAACAACCGGCAGCGCCAGGTAGCTGTACTTGCCGATGATCTCGGCCACTTTGCCCTTCGGGTCGTCCACGAACATAGAAACGGTGCGTTTTTGCATAATGTCGCCCACGATCGTACCGGGCTGCGCAACAATCAGCGCCCGCAGGGACAGGATCCCCGCCAGGTGCCCGTCGTCGTCCGTTATGTACAGGTAGTAGATGGTCTCCGTGTCTGGGGCCTCGCGCCGAAGAAGCCCGATGACCTGCTCGGCCGACATCTCCTGTCTGATCTCGAGATAGTCGTTGGTCATGAGGCCGCCGGCAGTATCCTCATCATAGGCCAGCAGTTCGCGAACGTCTTCACGTTCTTCCGGATCCATTTCCTGTAGCATCGCCTCCTGAGTTTCAGTCCGCGTGTCCTGCAGGATGTCCGCAGCGTCATCCGGGTCCATCTCCTCCAGAATGTCGGCTGCGCGGGCTACGCCGAGCCGTTCCAGGATCGTGACCTTGACCTTGTCGTCCTCCAGTTCGGCCAGTGTATCGGCCGCCTGTTCGTCGTTGAGCGCTTTGAACAAAGCGTCGCGCTCGTTGAAATCGAGGTCGTCCACGATGTCCGCCAGGTCCGACGGGTGCAGTTTAGAGAGCTCTTTCCAAGTCGCCCTCACCTGAACACTGCGAACGTCACGCCCAAGGGGCTCTACAAAACTCCACGGAATCGAGTTCTCACCAATCTTGTGATGACGCCCCCGTTCGATGACATGGATGAGCCATGCGAACCCAGCCCTGCGCATAAAGCTCCGGAACCCCGCATCGGCCGCTATGACACGTAGCTGCCCGTGGCTTTCCGCCAGCTCGATATCGTTCACACGCACGACCTTGGCACCATGGATATCGACAATCTGTTTATCGAGGACATGGTTGAGCAATAGCATGGACGTGTCTTCCAGCTTGAAGTTGGGCTGAAGTTCCGCATCAGCGAGTTTGAGAGTGCACTCTGTGATGCCCAAGCCTCGCACGTTGTGCCATGCCACGCGCGTCAAGCCGCGCTGCGTCTTGACGAGAACAGCCATGACGACCGGGAACTTCTCGCCGGTCGCCACTTCAAGATCAGCTATCGAGCCAACTATGGCCTGCTTCCGATCCAGAACGCGCATGCCAAGAATGTTGCTGAGGTAGAACATTGGCGCCTCCTGGGGCGAGAGAATAGCACAGCGCCTGTATGCTACGCATGATGGCTTGTGGTGTCAAGCGCACGGATGGAGACACGGCAATCAGGTCGATGAATGCAGGCGCGAACGACCTACGGACGGTCGTCGACCTCGACTTCGGACACGGACGATATGGCTTCCTCGCCCATGAGGAGAGATTCAGGACGAGGCAAGTGCCCGATAACGTTCTGGCGCCAGTCCACCGTAAGCAGAAGAACGAGCGAGAGCAAGCCTGCTACCACGTTGCTGGCAGTCATGCCAATCCAGACGCCACGTGATCCGAGTTTCAGGGCCATGGCAAAGAACCATGCCAATGGCACCCGCAGTCCCCACAGCCGGACCAGATCCAAGATCATGTTGGGAACGTTGTGCCCCGATCCCTGGAACGCTGACTGGACACCCATCATGAGCCCAAAGAATGGATTGGCCCAGAGGAAGATGGACATGAACAGAACGCCTTCGGCGATGATTTCGGGCTGGCTCGGGATGAACGCCCGGAACACCAGTGGTGTGATGAATCGCAGGAACACGCTTGCAACGCCCATCAGGCAGACGATTGCGGTGGTCCCCTGTCGTACGACGGCTGTGGCACGGTCCTTCATACCGGCGCCTAGTGCCTGCCCCACCATCGTAGCTATGCCTACCCCGGCTCCGTCGTTGATCAGCAACGTGATACTGAACATCCTGTCTCCTATCCCATATGCCGACAACGCCATCGTGGCGTTGGGTACGCGCCCGATGATACCCGTCAGGACAATGAACCCGAAGGACGTACCGGATGCGCCGACTGACGCAGGAAGGCCGATACGGACGATACGTTTGACCCAGGCAATCTCGGGACGCAGGTCGGGCCAGGTCACTCTCAACTTTCGTCTTCCGGTCATCAGAATCCACAGCGATATGGCGGCGGCCAGCACCTGACACAGAATCGTCGCAAGAGCGGCCCCGGCCACACCCATACGGGCGAATGGGCCCCACCCGAAGATCATGAACGGGTCCAGGAAAACGTTCAGAACAACCGTGATCGCGTTGATGACCATCGGCGTCACGGTGTCTCCGTAGGCATTCATGATCTGTGCGTACAGTGCCGAGACAAAGATGGCGGGCATCCCGATGAAGATGATCCGCGTATAAATTATCGCATTCGCAGAAATGGCTCGGTCCGGCGTCAAGACGGGAAGAAGGATCGGCGACAGTACGACGCCGATGAACGCCACGGCAAATCCAAGCAGGATCGCCAGAGACATGGTCTGACCGGCCGCCTTCTCCGCATCGACCTCGTTATGCGCCCCCATGAACTGGGAAACGAGAGCGAGACCCGATGACCCGAATCCAGACGCAAATGCGACAAGGAACCAGACGACCGATCCCGCCACCTGAAGTCCGGCGACTGCCGCCGCATTCTGGGCCTTTGGCAGGTGTCCGACCCAGAAGGTATCGGTCATGTTGTACACCATATTGAGCACGGAACTCACCATGACGGGCCAGGACAGCCGGAACATTGTCGCAACGACTGGGCCGTGCAGGATCTCCTCGCGCGTGGGCATTCTGGACCGATTGCTCATGTACTTCTCTTATGCCTGCGGTTCAGCAGGAACACCCAGTACGCCAGGGGTTTCTTC
The DNA here is from genome assembly GCA_036385275.1 of Candidatus Cryosericum sp. Lineage (GTDB taxonomy): Bacteria > Caldisericota > Caldisericia > Cryosericales > Cryosericaceae > Cryosericum. The sequence goes on from DASVKR010000024.1 coordinate 2,831, forward strand.
CTCAGTGATCTCGCCGGCATCAGACGTAGAATGTTCGATTACCTTGTGGTGCCAGTCGCTGGTCGCAAGGAACACAAGAGCGAGTATAGCCGCAAGAACATTACTTGCCAGCATGCCGGTCCAGATACCGCGAGATCCCATGTGCAAGGCAAACCCGAAGAACCATGAAAGCGGAACGCGAAGACCCCAGAGACGTACGAGCTGCATGATCATGGGCGGCGTGTTGTGCCCTGAACCCTGGAACGCCGACTGGACCCCGTTGACGATGCCGAAGAACGGAATGGAGGGCAGGAACAGGGACATGAACAGGATGCCTTCCTTGATGATCGCCGGCTGTGTTGGAATGAAGGCCCTGAACAACCATGGCGTGAAAACCCACAGAAGGGTCCCTTCACCCACAAGCATGCCAAACATCAGCGCAGTGCCCGTCCATACGACACTGTTGGCTCGTTTCCGCAGGTCTCCCCCTAAAGCATGCCCGACCATCGTCGAGATAGCCAGCGACAGACCATCGATGGCAATGAAACTGATGTTGATGAAGCGGTCACCGATGCCATATGCCGAGAGTGCTATTGTAGCGTCGGGCACACGGCCGATGATGCCCGTCAGAACCAGAAACCCGAATGACGTCCCGGAGACTCCAATGGAGGCAGGAAGGCCGATCTTGAGAATGCGCCTGTACCAGAACCAGTCCGGAAGAAGGTCGCGCCAGTTGACTCGAAGACCATGCCTCCCCCTGAACAGTATGACCAGTGAGATGATTGCTGCGATGGCCTGGCAGATAATGGTGGCCACCGCAGCACCTGCAACCGTCATACGCGCGAAGGGTCCCCACCCGAAGATCATGAATGGGTCCAGGACAATATTGGCGAGGACGGTCGTCAGGTTTACGAGCATGGGTGTGATCGTATCCCCGTACGCTGCCATGACCTGGGCGTACGCTGCCGCGACGAACTCAAAGGGCATCCCTATGAAGATGATACGCGTGTAGATCGTTCCGGCGCGAGCGACAGCAGGGTCAGAGGTGAGAAGCCTCAGCAAGGCCGGCGAGAAGATGACGCCTGTTACCATGATAAACAGCCCGAAGACGATCGACAGAGAAAGCGTCTTGGCGGCTGCCGTATTCGCTTCTTCCTTCCGATGGGCACCCATGTACTGAGACACGAGCGCCAGCCCTCCGGAGTTGAACCCGAAGGCAAATGCCATGAGGAAGAAAATGACCGGGCCGGCTATCTGAAGTCCGGCGACCGCGGAGGCATTTTCCGACATGGGCAAGTGACCTACCCAGAAGGTATCGGCCATATTGTACAGGTAGTGC
>DASVKR010000025.1:0-6890 GCA_036385275.1 Candidatus Cryosericum sp.
GGAGCTTCGGAAGACTCTTGAAGAAGACGAACAGCACAAGGCGGACGAGGCCAGGAAGGACACGATCTTCGGCCGGGCTATCGAGACTGCTGCCGAGAAGCTGGGCATCGATTTTCCTGGGTATGTTCGGCGTGACGCGACCCAGGAGCGGCTTGGCGAAATCAAGGACAGCCTTGCACGCAATGGGCTTTCTCTCAACGAGTACCTGAAGTACAATAATATCAGCGCTGAACAGTTGACCAAGGATGTTGAAGCGGATGCTGTGAAGCTGCTCCAGCGCGACCTCCTGATGGAGGCGACCGAGAGAGCGTGCAGTATCGTGGCCGGGGACACAGACATCGAGGCGTATGTGGACTCGCATAAGGAGGAATTGGACAAGGCAGGTATCGACGTGACGACGGAGAACGGGCGCAAGACGATCCGAAACGTTATCGTATGGGAGAATACGCGCAGTCTTATTACTGGCGCAGTTCAGTTGAAGGAGCCCTCAGAGGCTAAGCAGGAGGTACAATGAGCGTTATTCCATACGTAGTCGAACAGACGGTTCATGGAGAGCGTGGCTACGATATTTACTCCCGGCTGCTGAAGGATCGTATCGTGTTCCTCGGTGGAGAGATCGATACCCAGGTCTCGAACCTGATTGTTGCCGAAATGCTCTATCTGACCGCCGAAAACGGCACCAAAGACATCTACCTCTATATCAACAGCGTTGGCGGCGAAGTCACTCCTGGCATGGCGATCTACGATACCATGCAGTATATCAACGCTCCTGTTTCCACAATCTGTCTGGGACAGGCAGCAAGCCTTGCCGCGGTCCTGCTGGCTGCCGGACGCAAGGGAAAGAGATTTGCGCTGCCGAACTCGCGTATCATGATCCACCAGCCCTGGGGCGGAGCACAGGGGCAGGCGACGGACATCGAAATTCAGGCCAAGGAGATCCTACGGATCAAGGAGTCCGTCAGCAAGATCCTGGCCTCACATACGGGGAAACCCCTTGACATTGTGCGGAGAGACACCGAGCGTGATTTCTTCATGTCTGCCGAAGAGGCAGCGGAGTATGGCATCGTAGACCAGGTCATCTCCAAGATTGGCGTTGCAGGGGAAGCCGGTCCGTTGGGGAAGAATGCTCAGCCACAATAGCGAAGAACCGTCCTGCTCGTTCTGCGGCAAAAAGTCGAGTGAAGTCGGTCTGCTCATCAAGGGGCTCGACGGATCGTACATCTGCGATGATTGCATCGAACAGGGCAACCAGCTCATGAAGCAGTCGAGGCACGAGAGCCATGCCATCGATTTCAAGGCGCTCCGTCCCAAGGAAATCTATGCGCGCCTGAACGAATACGTTGTTGGCCAGAATGAGGTCAAGAAGGCACTTGCTGTTGGTGCGTACAATCACTACAAACGCCTCAGAGCCAAGAAGGATTCGAAGGTAGAGATCGAGAAGTCCAACATCCTGCTCGCAGGCCCCACGGGGGTCGGTAAGACCTATCTCGCCAGGACTCTCGCTCGGATTCTTGATGTTCCGTTCACCATTGCTGATGCAACGACACTTACTGAGGCGGGCTACGTTGGCGAGGATGTGGAGAACATCCTCCTTGGACTCCTGCAGGCTACGAATTTTGACATCGCTCGGGCCGAGTGCGGCATCGTCTATATCGACGAGATCGACAAGATCGGGCGGAAGTCCGAGAACCCATCGATCACGCGTGACGTCAGCGGTGAAGGGGTCCAGCAGGCACTGCTCAAGATCGTGGAAGGGACGATTGCCAATGTTCCTCCCCAGGGTGGGCGCAAGCATCCTCTTCAGGAGTACATCAAGTTCAACACCCAAGATGTTCTCTTCATTGCGGGTGGGACGTTCGACGGACTCGACACTATCAGGAGACTCCGGGCAACACCGAGGGAGGTTGGGTTCGTTCACGAGCCCGCCGACCACGAAGGCAAGAAGCTGCTCAGTGCCGACTTCGTCAAGTTCGGGTTGTTGCCTGAACTTGTTGGCAGATTTCCCCTGAAACTCGAGCTGCAAGAACTTTCAGTGAGTGATCTGAGGCGAATTCTGGTCGAACCGAAAAATTCGATCGTCCAGCAGTATCAGGAGCTCTTTGCCATGGACGGGGTCGGCCTGACATTTACCGAATCCGCACTGGAACGCATAGCCGAAAAAGCGAAAGACATGGGCATGGGAGCCCGTGGTTTGAAGTCCGTAGTCGACCAGCCCATGGTGGATCTGATGTTCGAACTTCCTTCCTTTAAGGGAGTCTCGGAGGTGGCGGTGGGAGACGATTTTTTCTCGGATTGCCATGAGATCGTTACGACGAGAACCGACGGGACGACCGAGCGCATTCCCTTGCAGGAATCTGCTTGATAGGAGAGAACACCATCAATGAGTGAACGTGACTGGCAACTATCTGAAGCGCCACTGATTCCCCTACGGAACGTAGTGGTTTTTCCATATCATGTCCTTCCCCTCTTTGTGGGCAGGCCAAAGTCGTTGAAGAGCATCGAGTCTGCGCTGGCGGCCAACCGCAAGATTGTACTTGTATGCCAGAAGGACGAGTCGAACGAAGACCCCGGGCTTGCCGATCTCTATGACATCGGCGTTGGTGCTGAGATTCTGCAGCTGCTCAAGTTGCCCGATGGGAGCGATCGAGTTCTCGTAGAGGGCGTCCGCAGAGTTCGCATCACGAATGTGCGCTCGGACGACAACGAGATGCTTGTGGCCAGCGTCGAGCCACTGCCGGCAGACGAGAAAACGTCAACGGAGCGCCAGGCTCTCATGCGCGTTGTTCTCGACCAGTTTTCTCAGTACGTCGAGTTGTCCAGGAAATTGCCGTCGGAGACGGTAAACAATGTCTCCGGTGTCACGGAACCTGACAGGTTCGCAGACCTTGTTGCGAGTAGTCTTCTGCTTGGGACCGAAGACCGGCAGGCGCTGCTTGCTACACCGGATGCAGAAGAACGACTTCACCGCATCGCCGAACTCCTCGCCAAAGAGATCTATGTGCTGGAGCTTGCACGGAAGATCGAGAGCGACGTGAAAGCCAAGATCGACCAGTCCCAGCGAGAGTACTACCTACGCGAGCAGGTGAGAGTAATCGAGAAAGAACTCGGTGAAGAGGGCGAGGAGGCTGGCGAGGTCGGTGAGTATCGGCAGAAGCTCGAGAAGATCCATATGCCTGCCTACGCTCGCGACAAGATCGATGAAGAGCTGGCCAGACTTGCGAAAACACCTGCCATGAGTCCAGAAAGCTCGATCATCCGAACATATCTGGACTGGCTTATCGGCCTTCCATGGGACATCAGGACTGCCGATAAGATCGACTTGAAGCGTGCGCGCAAGGTCCTGGACAAGGACCACTATGGGCTTGAAGAGATCAAGGATCGGATACTCGAGTATCTTGCAGTCCGCAAGCTTTCGGACAAAGCCAAGGGTCCGATTCTGTGTTTTGTCGGACCACCTGGCGTTGGCAAGACATCGCTGGGCAAATCCATTGCGGAGACGCTTGACAGAAAGTTTGTCCATGTCTCGCTCGGCGGTATTCGGGACGAGGCGGAAGTGCGCGGACATCGCAGAACCTACGTTGGAGCTATGCCAGGGCGCATCATTCAGGGGATCAAGCAGGCAGGGACCAAGAATCCAGTATTCCTTCTGGATGAGATCGACAAGGTTGGAGCGGACTTCCGGGGCGACCCGACAGCCGCTCTGCTCGAAGCGCTCGATCCAGAACAGAATACACAGTTCAGTGACCACTATATCGAAATCCCGTTTGACCTTTCTGAGGTCCTTTTCCTGACGACGGCGAATGTGTCGGAGACGATTCCATCTGCCCTCCTTGACCGCATGGAGGTCATTTCCCTGCCTGGATACACGGACGAGGAGAAACAGCAGATAGCTCGGCATTTCCTCCTTCCTAAGGCCATGGAGCAGCATGGACTGAAGCAGGAAGACCTTGCGATCGATGATCGTGCTGTGCTGGCGATTATCCAGCAGTACACGCGGGAAGCCGGAGTACGGGGACTCGAGCGCTCGCTTGTCAGGATCTGCCGCAAGGTGGCCAGAGCGAAGGTCGAGGAGAAGAAGTCGTTTGCGGGCGCCACCGTTCACGCGGATAACCTTGCAGCCTACCTGGACCTGGCCCCATATTCCTACACGAGTCTCATCAAGGAAGCGCGTGTAGGAGTCGCGTGTGGTCTTGTTGTGACCCAGTACGGTGGTGACACTGTCTATGTCGAGTCCACGCGCATGGACGGCAAAGGCAATCTTCAACTCACGGGCCAACTCGGTGACGTGATGAAGGAATCGGCCCAGGCTGCGCTCAGCTATATCCGTACGCATGCCGTCGACATTGGGCTGGACCCCCATTTCATTGAGAAGACGGATCTGCACGTGCATGTTCCGGAAGGCGCTGTCCCGAAGGAAGGGCCATCTGCCGGTGTCACAATGGCAACAGCCATGGTTTCGGCTCTCACGGGCCGAAAAGTGCGTTCAGACATAGCGATGACTGGTGAGATTACGCTTCGCGGGCAGGTGCTGCCTGTTGGTGGCATCAAGGCGAAGGTGCTCGGCGCATACCGCGCAGGGATCAGGAAGCTGATCCTTCCCGAGGAGAACCGTCGCGACACGAGCAAGATCTCGCCCGATATCAGCAAGAAGCTTCAGTTCACCTTTGTCAACGACATTGCGCAGGTGCTTGACAAAGCTCTCCTGCCGGCCGGAACAGCAAGCGGTTCCAAGCGTCGGCGCTAGAAAGGAGCAGGATGGATCGCCAACAGGCCGGAACAGCTCTTCGGGACAAGCGAATGTCACTCGAATTGTCACTTGAGGATGTTGCCCGCGCAACTCTGTTGCGCAAGTCCATGCTTGAATCCCTGGAAGCGGGTGGTCCACCGGACCCGAACGGGTTCTTCAAGTCATACGCACGTCGCTACGCTGAGTATCTTGGGCTGAACGGCGGCGAGGTTGTTGCTGCGTTTGTGGGTTCGTCTCCCACCGTAACCACGGACTCTGACGCAGTGACTGCGCAACCTACGAAGCTTGGTCGTTCTGTGGCAGCTGTTCCGGCATACAAGAAGAAGAGGAGCCTTGTTTCGACTGTTCTGATCATAGTAGTGGCTCTGGTAACTGCCGTCGTTCTGCTTTCGAGGCCGTGGGCGGCAACGCCTGGCCTGCCGGGGGGTCAGACCGGGCCGTCGAGTACGCCGTCCGTGCCTTCGGGCACGACGGACCCCTCGCTTCCTGGAACGCCTTCCATACCAGATACCACGCCGGTTGTGCCGACCCAGGGGGCGATAACGCTCAGATTCGCCCCGACGACTCAACGTGCATGGCTCGAGATCACAGTGGACGGGAGCGTCGTCTTTTCCGGAATCTTGCGTCCGGGAGATAGCACACAGGTTTCAGGGGACCATGTTGTCGTCAACTTTGGCAATGCCATGTATACACGGGTGACAGCAAATGGTGTTGACCAGGGAGTCGCCTCTCTCGACAAGACGGTCATGACCCTTGAGTATGGTTCGCCAATACATACACCGTAGGCCTCGAGTCTGCGTCGTCAGCCTCGGGTGTGCAAAGAACCTGGCTGACAGTGAGGCAATGCTTGGGCAGATCGTAGCGGCAGAATCAACCGCTCTGGTGTGTGCCGACCCCCAGGATGCCGATGTTGTTGTCGTAAACACGTGTGGCTTCCTGAAAGCAGCTCGTGATGAGGCTGACGAGACACTGGATGCTGTCGAGCGCCTGCACGCGGAAGGGCATGTTGTCCGAATTGTGGCGGTGGGGTGCTATCCGCAGTTGTGGAGGGATCAAGTCCTGAAGCGACATCCGGGATTGTACAGCATTATGGGCGTGGACGCGATGTATCAGAGAGCGTTCTGGGAGGGCCTGCTGAAGCAGGTTCCAACTGCAGATGTTGAGCAACCTGTCGACCCTGATACCATGAGGGCGTTCGAGGCGCCACGCCTTCTGAGCGGGAGTGGCTCGTATGCCTACCTCAAGATAGCTGACGGATGTTCGCAGCGGTGTACCTACTGCACAATTCCACGGATCAAGGGGCCACTCATCAGTCGCTCGCCCGAAGTGATTCTCCGTGAAGCGGAACAGCTGATACAGGCTGGCGCGACTGAGCTCATCCTTGTTTCGCAAAACACGAGTGCCTATGGCATAGACCTGACACCCGAACATCGCCCGCAGCTTGCAGCTCTTCTTCATGACCTCGATCAACTGCCGAGTGTCAGAATTCTGCGGGTGTTGTATCTCTATCCCACTCTGGTGACTCAGGAACTCCTTGAGGTCATTGGTGGTTCGCGTCATATTGCCCACTATGTCGACATTCCCTTGCAGCATACGGATCCAGCTGTTCTGAAGGCCATGGGACGCCCTTGGGCGGCCGGGTCGGCAGCGCGTGTGGTCAGTCGCGTTCGACGGATCATCCCGGATGCAGGGATCCGAAGCACCTTCATCGTCGGGTTCCCGGGGGAGACCGAAGAGCAGTTTCAACGCCTGCTTGCCGATCTCCGTGTGCTTCGATTGGATCATGCGTCAGCATTTGCCTACTCGAAGGAAGCCTTGGCGGTATCTTCACGGTTCTTGGATCAGGTGCATGGGTCAAGAAAGAGCCGCCGGCTGCGTGAGTTCATGGAGGTCCAGCAGGAAATCTCTTCTTCCATCAATGAGGTTCGATACCTGGGCAGAGATGTCGACGTCATTGTCGATGGAGTGACTCACTCAGGGATCTATGGCAGGACTCTGCTTGATGCACCCGACGTCGACAACGCCGTCGTCGTACGAACCGGTCACAAGACACAACCTGCACCAGGCGATATCTGCAGGGCGCGCATCACGACGGTGGGCCCCTACGACCTTGACGGCATCCTCCTGTGAGAGCATTTGTCGC
>DASVKR010000026.1:0-25008 GCA_036385275.1 Candidatus Cryosericum sp.
CAACTTCCGGCAGGCGGACGTCATCGTGATCAACAAGGTCGACTCAGCTACTCCCGCACAGCTGTCCGAAGTCCGCGACAACATGTACAAGGTGAACCCCAAGGCCATTATGATCGAGGCGGCTTCTCCCGTGTTCGTCCAAGACCCGGATATGATCCGTGGCAAGCGGGTCTTGGTAATCGAGGATGGCCCCACGCTGACGCACGGTGAAATGACCTACGGTGCTGGATATGTCGCTGCCAAGAAATATGGCGCAGCCGAGATCGTCGACCCTCATCCCTATGCAGTCGGCTCCATCAAGGCCACGTTCGAGAAGTACACGCAGAAAATGAGCATCCTGCCGGCCATGGGCTACAGCGATGAACAGATCGAAGATTTGCGTCAGACCATCGAAGCAACCCCCTGCGACGTCGTCGTCATGGGCACACCCATCGACCTGCTGCGCGTCCTGAAACTTTCCAAACCGTCGGTCCGCGTGACTTACGAACTGCAGGAGATCGGCACACCAACCATTGCCGATGTCCTGAAGAAATTCGGTCTCATCTAGCCGGGGGGATTATGGCCACAAAACTCAAGGGAAGAGACCTGCTCTGCCTCAAGGATTTCTCGAAAGAAGAAATCCTCGAAATCATCTCGTTTGGCGACAAACTGAAGATGGATTCCATGGCGGGAAAGCAGGAACACTACCTGGAAGGCAAGTCTGTTGCCATGATCTTCCAGAAAGCTTCCACCCGTACCAGGGTGTCGTTTGAGGTCGCAGCGTTCGAACTCGGAGCCCACGCATTGTATCTCAACGCGAACGACATGCAGCTGCACCGCGGTGAGACCATCTCGGATACGGCACATGTCCTCTCGCGCTACGTTGCTGGTATCGTTGCGCGTGTGTTCGCGCACCAGGATCTTGTCGACCTTGCCGCCAGCAGCGATTCCCCAATCATCAATGCCCTGTCCGACTTGAGCCATCCCTGTCAGATCCTGGGGGACCTCATGACAATCCGCGAGAAGAAGGGTGCCCTCAAGGGCCTCAGACTCGCCTACGTCGGCGACGGCAACAATGTCGCCAACTCCCTGCTGCTCGGAGCCGCGCGCGTTGGCATGAACATTGCCATCGCATCACCCAAGGGGTTCGAGCCCAGGGAAGACATCGTCAGGACCGCAACCGAGATCGCCAAGCAGAGCGGCAGTACCGTCCTCGTGACCAACGATCCCATCGTTTCGGTCCAGGATGTGGACGTCGTCTATACCGACGTCTGGGCATCCATGGGTCAGGAAGCAGAGCATGAGGAACGCGTGAAGGTCATGCGTCCTTTCTCCCTTACTGCCGATCTCATGAAGCATGCCAAGACAGATGCCATCGTGCTGCACTGTCTGCCGGCTCACCGTGGCGAAGAGATCACTGACGAAGTCATGGACGGCCCTCAGAGCGTGGTGTTTGACCAGGCCGAGAACAGGCTCCATATCCAGAAGGCGGTTCTGGCTCTTCTCCTCGGCTAACAACTCTACCGAATCACACAGTATTGAGAAAGGCCGGGGGTATCCCCGGCCTTCTTGTTTTCTCTGTCGCCGGACTAGTTGAGCATTACCGGACTGACCAGATTCTGGGCAAAACGGTTTCCCACTCGTTCAGCGTCCTCAGTTCTCAGGAGTGCCGTTCTTTCTTCCCTTCTTGCTTCGTACGTAGGTACCTGCTTTCTGTGCAGCAACCGCTCCGTCAGCCACAGCAGTCACAATCTGCTTCAGCGATTTGCGTCGTACGTCTCCCGCTATGTAGAGACCCGCAATACCCGTCTCCGTGGATTCGGGAGTCACGACATAGCCCTGGGCGTCGACTTCAACCAGTCCCTTGAGGAGGTCGCCCGTGGGAACAAATTCCATGGCCACGAACACAGCTGCAACCTCAAGCGTCTTCTGACCTCCAGCCGAAAGACGCAGCCGAAGTCGCTCCACCTTTCCCTCTCCCTCGACGGCCGCGGGCGCCGCACCCGGAACAAATTCGACATTTGCAAGCCCCTTCAGTTGTTCAACCAGGATCGCTTCGGCCTGGAGCGAGTCGAGCGGAAACACCACGCTCACCTTGCTGCAGCCGCGCGCAAGCACCAGTGCTTCCTCGACGGCGGAACCGCCGCCACCCACCACGGCGACCGGCTTCCCCTTGAAGAATGCAGCATCGCAGGTAGCACAATAACTGATGCCTCGTCCACGGTACTTCGATTCCTCTTTCACAGGAAGGACCCTCGGCATCGCGCCCGTTGCTACGATGACGGAACTAGCCTGGTACACTGTTCCCCCGGCAGTCGTGACGCTGAAACCCATGTCTGTCCTGTTGAGCGAGAGTGCCTCGTCCGACACAAATTCAGCACCAAATCGTTCAGCTTGCCGACGCATGCGGTCCATAAGTTCAGGCGCAGCAATGCCATCGGGAAACCCAGGGTAATTGTCGATCCATTCAGTTGAGAGAACCAGACCTCCCACGCTCAAGCGCTCCAGCACAACCGGCTTGACCAGTGATCGACTGGCATACAATGCCGCAGCCAGACCCGCAGGCCCAGCTCCTATGATCAGAATGTCCGTAATACGCTCACCCATCATCCACCCCCATATACCCCATAGGGTATACGTATCAGTATACGGACAACCTGCAGAGGCGCAACCGTCGCCGACTACTCTGTACCCAGGTTGTCTCCGGACGCAGCAGGAACAGCCTTCCTTCCCTTTCTGAGCGACGGCGACCAGAGGCCCTCGAGGTCATAGTGCTTCCGGACGTCGGCGCCAACGAACACATGGAAGACGGTATCGCCGTAGTCACACACGACCCAGTCGGATGCAGGTGATGATTCGGTGAATGTGACGACCCCGGCATCAAGCTCGACAGCCTTTGCCACCTTGCGAAGCAGTGCGTCGGCCAGAACCGTGTTGTCGACCGTGGCAATGACCAGGAAATCGAAGAAAGGAGCCCGTTTCCTGGCGTCAATCAACCTGACAGCCTCGGCCCCCATCTTCTCACACTCGTTGACAATTCGGTTTGCCAGTCGTTTGCCGTTCATGAGCACCTCACACCAACAAATGGCCCTGCAGGTTCATTGTAAGGTCTGGCGCTCCGAAAGCAATGTCAATGCTCTCCCTCGCGTCAACCCAGGCAAGAACGTACGCACCCGCCAGGTCGTCAACTCACCAGAATTGTACGCGTAGCTGCCACGTTTCTTGATGATCAAATCTCGATTGCCGCCCACCGCGCTTGTCAGACACACCCTTTCGGATAAACTCACCATGAAACCGTTTCATACAAGGGGAGCTTGTGCGCAGAAAAGGGTTCACGCTGTTGGAGCTGATCGTGGCGATGGCGATTGTGATGATCCTGGTAACGATCGCCGTGCCGCGTCTCGACAGGTATGTCGCGCGGGTCCGTCTCCGATTTGCCGGGATGACGCTGGTACAGGACCTCCGAGACATGTAGGCCAATGCTGTGTGTGAAGACTCCTTCTATACGATGGTCTTTGTGACCAATGAGAACCGTTACTATTTCAGACAAGGCACCAAGTCCTATGCGCCCCCCGGGACAGTCAGGACGGAGAGGTCGCTGTCGAGATGCGCCGGCTTTCCGCTTGCCGTTCCAGCGCTCCACCTGTGAGGCAAGGCTCACGGCCGACCACGCTCAAGACAGGCCCAACCACTACGTCTTCTGAACGGTTCGGTCAACCTGTTCCCCCACGTGCGCTGCGCTCGGCGTACGTCGATCGCCGCCCCGATGAGTCTGTGGGCTGCGGGTGCCGACTTGACATTCTCGGTCCATGTGCAAAAATGACTATTGAAAAGGGAAGAGAATCAATGGGGGAGGACGTTGTGGCAGGGACACGAGGGAGGAGTGGATTTGCGTGCGGCGGTGCATGCGCCGGGTTCACGCTTGTTGAGACCGTTGTTGCCATTGTGTTGCTCATGATTGTCATCGCGGGAACGTTCTCGGCAGTGTCGTTTGCCTGCTCGGCCAGCGCCGCCTCCGAGGGACTGAACACTGCCAAGAACATCGCAAACTACACGCTCGAGTTCATCCGGTCGCGTAACGTGACGCGGCAGGACCCGCATGGGTTTGCCTCAGGATGGTACACGGGGACCGGAGTAACCAGCGACGGACTGCCCGGGATCATCGACCTCACGGGCGAACCCCTGGGTATCAACAGCAATCCTCTGTGCCCTGGAGACTCCTATAGCAGCCTCACGTACGCCTTCTCCTCGTTGCAGGGATACGTCTCGCTGCGAGACCCGGCGACGATTCCATCCGGTGAAGATGACCCCTTGGAGCCGAACGCGTATGTCACGATCGCGGGGTCCAGGCGTCGTTACGAGGATGCGGTGACGGGAGACCCGTACATCGTTAGGTTCCCCCTCGACAGCAGCCTCGCCTGGCCATCCGCCATCCGCGCGTTCACGGCGTGGGGCGACTACCGAAAACAGAGCAGTGGCAAGCAGCTGCCCACAGTGTGGGGCTCGTATGTCCTGGCAGGCAGCCATGTCGACGACCATTGCACTACGAGCTCTGGGCGCAAAGAAGCGTGCCTGTCGTACAGGGGCTACCGGGTCCTGACACAAATCCTGGCGCGATCTGGAGACAGTTTGTACAAGCACGTGCAGACGTATGACGTTCGCGTGACTGTTCTGTGGATGGTCAGTGCTAAGGAGCACAGATATGCTCTCTCCAGTACGATTGCAACGTACTAGCGTCCAGCGCGAGGGCTTTACGCTCGTCGAGCTGGTGGTCGCCATGGCGCTCACAGCCGTTATCATCTACATCGCCTTCGGGACGCTGACCTTCGGGATTGCTGTCGTCCGCCGGGGACAGAACCGTTCCGAGGTCCAGGCAGACCTGAGCGCCGTGATCGACCATGTTACCAAGGAGCTGCGGGAGACGACGACGCAGAACGACGGCGTGGGCGGAGCCACCTCCTACGGGGTCACCGTGCCGTCCCCAGCCACTGGTACCACGGACGTCCTCCGGCACCTGAACGACGTGCTCAGTGGATACTCACCACGCCCTCCGCTCACCGGCACACAGGAATACGTCCTTGATGCCTCCAAGCCCCTATTGGAGTTCTACACCTACGGCGTTGATCCCCTGGACCCGACGCCGGCTACGCCGAGCCTGCCACTGGTCAAGCACCGTATCCGGTATGGATTGAGCATCCCGGCCACCGCTGCGCTCGCACGGAGGTACTGGCCGCTGCCGGAGTACCAGCCGCTGCAGGTGACCTATGCAAACGACAGCTTCCACGGCTCATCCTGGACTAGTGCGACGCCTCAGCCTGTCACCGGGCAGGTGGTAACCGATTTCATTGTGATTCGCCCCGCCGGGTCGCGCGGCGCGGTCCAGCTACTCATCGAAGCAAGTGTGCCGAGTGCGTCGGGTGCGGGCGTCAGCCCCATCCGCATGGTGGCGCAGGTGAAGCTACGGCGGTAGGCGCGAAAGCGCCAGGAGGCAACGATGGATGGGATACGAAGACACTGGAGACGCCGGCCAGGTGTGGCACTTTTGCTCGTCCTCATGATTGGGTTGCTGGCATTCGTTGCTGTGACGGGACTCCTGGGGGCCGTTGCTTCGGGTCGGCGCATCGTTGGAGGCGAAGCGATATCTGACCGGTCGGTGGCGCTTGCAGACGGGTTCATTGATCAACTCTTGGCGCAGGTCAATGCCGCGCAGGAGCTGACGAAGTCTGGCCTGTCCGTGTCCGAGAGCACGGATTCGGTCGTCGCGCGCCTGCTTTCCATGCTGAATGGCGGGAATCCGGACAGCGACACACTGGTGCAGATTCGGGCGGGTGTGCGCAGCTACGTGTACGACTCCAGCACGTCGACCTACTACCGCGCGGACGGCGCATCGTTCAGCAAGGGCATCCTGACGTCCGGGACGCTTGTGTCGCTGGACGACAGCAGTTCCCCTGAAACCATTACAGGCGTGGACCCCTCGTTCGCATCCGACAACCGTTGGTTCCAGATCGACACGAACTGTGACTACTGCTACGCGAGCGACAAGCCCGATATCTGGAGATTGCGGGCGACCGCCTTCAACATCAGCGCGCCGGAGCTGCGGCGCACCGTGCAGGCGGACGCCGGGCGCAGCGAGGTCAGCATCGGGGGAAACCCGAATTGGTATCGTCGGGTGGTGGGACCTGTCGGGGAGACGACGTTCTGTCAGTATGCGGGTTTCTACGGCACCGATGTGGCATTCGGACGGTACGACGTGGTGACTGGGTCCATACGCTGCAACGGCAACATCGACATGGACGGGTGGGCGCAGGCCCCCATCTACGCGCGGTATCATGTCACCGGGTCAGGGTGGTTTGGGCCGAACCGATGGAATCTGAATCAGGCGAAAGTGAAGGCGTATGCGGTCGAGAATTATCCCGCAGGAGACTGGACCAGGGGTTCGACTGCGTTGTACGGCGCGAACCCCGTGCGCAGTACGACGGATTCCGGCATGCAGGACCAGTGTCTTCCGGCATACTATGTCAACGGTGATGCGACCGTCCTCTTCACTGTGGAGGGCGACGTGGGGAACGTGACCATCACGCCCGCCGGGGGTATGGCGGCAAAGCTCGACATGCCGTCGAATGGCATCATCTTTGTGGAAGGGAACGCCTGGGTAGGCGGGGCCGTCCATGGGAGGTGCACGGTCGGCTGCAGAGGCACGATCAACATTCAGGACAACATCATCTACTCGGTCGCTCCTCGCGTGGACCGGTCCAAGCCGATGCCCCCTGTACCGGACGCCCTCGGCCTGGTCGCTGGGCAGCAGGTCTTTATACCCAAGGCGACGTACGATACACATCGTACCCTGCGGATTGACGCTGCAATGTTCTGCGGGAGTGGTGGCCTTCAGATCGACCCTGCAGCGTCATCACACAAGGCAACTGCTACGCCTCACTATGAGGCATTCTGGAACGGCTCCCAATCTATGTACGACGCCTCGAAGACGCCGCTGGTTGACTTCGGAAACGGATATGTCCGCGGCTATGAGCTTCAGCACACTAATCTGGACTGGAACCTCAAGGACTACGGAGCCCCTCCCATGTTCCCCGGGACGGGTACGACCGCGATACGTGGAGAGGTGGACTGGGTCCTACTGAAGACCCGAGGTGACTCTACCATTCTCAGTCAGTTGAATGGTGTCACTGCGATCGCCTTGGACGCGAGTGCCTCTGACTATGACCCTCAGACCGCAACGTTCTACCAGGTTGTCGCTGGAACAAGATACTATACAAGTGGGTCGTTGACGACGGTGTACGCGAAGTACAGTCCCGAGCAGAACGCACTTTCTTACTACCGTGTCTCGTCGAGGGAGCAGATTGCGACACCTGTGCGCCAGCCCTGACAGACCAGCCGTACGGGCGCCGTCCGGCTTCACGCTGGTCGAGCTTGCGGTCGTCATGGCCATCGTTATCATCCTGACCGGGATGGCGGTGCCGGCATTTGGACGCGTGGTGGCGACCAGCCGGATGCAGGCAGCAGCGTACCAGCTTGCGGGTGACCTGAAGCTGATGCGGGAGAACGCCGTCCTATACCAGGCGGACCTCACCATGTACTTCTGCACCAACCCCACCACGGATCGAACGTTCTACTGCTTTGAACTCCTGCCGCGGCTTGACAGTACGACGGGCTTGCCCCGGACTACGCTTCACTACAGTCCTCCCAATGCCAGGGATGCGTGGCCCGACCCCGGACGTTTTCTTCGGCGCGACTTTCCGTATGCAGTGAAGTTGGCCTTGCCGAAGCCCTTCACCTCTGTCGGGTACATTGGGTCGCGGGAGTACTACAAGGTGACTTTCTACTGTGGCACCGCTGGTCATTTCCGGGGGCAGCCATCGGCATACGGCAGCGTAAAGCTGGTGGACCAGACGGGGACGCGCAGCTGGTATGTTATCATGGATAGCGTTGGACGCGTTCGGGTGAGCGCAAGTTCCTCAGGATCGTAGCGACAGACAGGGGTGGTGGGCTGGTCTCGTATCAACTCATGAGAAAATGTACCCAAAGCATCAGATCGTAGACTCATCTAATAAGTACGCGTAGTTACCACGTTTCTTGATGACCAGGGGTTGTCTTCTCTTGGCCATCTCGTCCAGTTGTTCCTGGCAATGCAGGATCTCGTGGCGCCCCCGAGGATGTTGGTCCAATCCGAGGGGTGCTTCTAGGCTGGCCAGGTCCAGTTCTGCACGAGTGGCATGGAGGCGTTTCTTTGTTTCTTCGGGAACATCCATCCGTGCCAGCATCCTGGCACACGGCGTTTGTGCTTGGTCATAGAGCTTGGTGATATGACTCCCGGTCCTCACCTTGGAGAGGAGCTTCTGGCTGGGAAGGAACCAGTTCACCAGGAGGTGCAGGGAGTGGTACAGCCGGTTCAGGAGACCCTCCTCCTGGGTGTCATGCCGGTCATACCCCACGAACTTGCGGATAACCGAGTCGTTCTTCTCTTCCACATGGGCATTGTCGTTCTTGTGATAGGGGGCGGGACCGGACAACACCCCTCGCCTTGAAGAACACCTCGCATCTTGGACAAAAGGATGCGAGGGACAAGAGGGCTCGGGGGTGAGGGTGATCCCCAGGGCACGGCAGAAGCGGACGAGATGCCCATTCATGAACTCGCTTCCGTTGTCCGCATGGAGAGAGATGACCTGCCCCGGATACCTGCGGAGACACGACTCCAAAGCAGCAACCACGTAGATCTCTGCTTTCGTCCGTACCGCTCCTGCCTCGGTCCATCCCGTGCTCCGATCTGTGACCGTGAGGGTCCAGTTGAAATCTCCCACTGCCTGTCCTCCATCATGACCCACCAGGTCCACGGCCAGGGCACCAGGAATATCCAGGGGAAGCACCCCTCGCCTTGGACCAAAGGGCTCGGGGGGAGGGTCCATGCACGTCTGGATGGGGATCCTGCCTCCCAGGGGAGTGCTCCGGGTATGAGAGATCCCATGCAGACGGTACATATGTCGCTCTGTTGCTAGGAGCCTCCCGATGGTGGCAGGACTCATCTGCAGGAGGAGCCCTCGGGTCTCCTCATCGATAGGGAGATGCCCATGGGTGACCAGGTTCTCCATGAAGAGAGCCATGCCTGCTGCTCCTTTCTCATCTCAAGGACCAGCAGTATTCTGTCATTGTTCAGGTACTTTTTCTCATGAGTTTACGGAACCATTTCAGGTACATAATAGATGAGTCGATGCACTTCGTTGCACTAAACCCTTTTGCACGTATCATATTCAGTGTTCAGACGTATGTTTTAGACCACATTTTGAGAGACAGAAGGGCTGGTGATCGTGGTGCAAGAGGCACTAGACAAACTCAAGTCTTCGCCGGGTGTTCTCGCCATCATTCTGACCGATCTCGACGGCGCCATCCTGTACACGGCCTCAGACATGAACATCGCTCCCCCGCTCGTGCACGGTATGATTCTGTCCTTTGCGGGATACATGCAGCAGATTCAAAGATCTCTCGGAGTGTGCCTGAGCGACGCGCCATACACGACATAGCAGGAGGAATTGCCATGGATCGATATTTCCTGACCACGGCCATTTACTACATCAACGATAAACCGCACCTTGGCTCGGTGTCGGAGACCATTGCCGCCGACTTCATTGCGCGGTATCAGCGGAAACTGGGCAACACGGTCCTGTTCTCGACGGGAACAGACGAACACTCGCAGAAAGTCGAGCGAACAGCACTGTCCATGGGACAACCCGTGGAGCAGTACGCCGCCACGGCTGCTGCGTCCTGGAAAGCCCTCTTCGACAGGCTGGGCATCAGCTATTCCCGGTTTATCCGGACGACTGATGCAGACCACATCAAGGTCGTGCAGAACATGTTCCAGAAGCTCTACGACCAGGGAGACATTTACAAGGGATCATACGATGGCTGGTACTGCGTCAGGGATGAGACGTTCCTGCTCGAGTCGGACCTCGTGGAAGGCAAGTGCCCCCGTTGCGGCCTTGAGGTGCAGCACGTCTCCGAAGTAAACTACTTCTTCCGCCTCTCCAAGTATCAGGACGCCTTGCTTGCCTGGTACGAGCAGCACCCAGCCTTCGTGCAGCCCCAGATGCGCTACAACGAGCTGATCAACGTCATCAGGGGCGGCCTGCGGGATATTTCCGTGTCCCGGTCGACCGTGAAGTGGGGAGTCCCTGTTCCCTTCGACACCGACCAGACCGTCTACGTCTGGTTTGACGCCCTGATCAACTATGCGACAGTGGCCGGCTACGGAACGGACCGGTTTGCGACCGACTGGCCGGCCGACCTCCATCTGATCGGCAAGGACATCACACGGTTCCACGGCATTATCTGGCCCGCCATGTTGATGGCCCTCAACCTTCCACTGCCCCGGCGCATCTTTGCCCACGGTTTCTGGAACTTTGAGGGTGAGAAGATGTCGAAGTCACTCGGCAATGTCGTCGATCCTGCTACTCTTATCGAGAACCTGAGCAACCTCATCGGGATCGACGAGCCTATGGCTGTCGACGCCCTGCGGTACTACCTGTGCAGGGAAGGAAGCTACGGACTCGACGTCGACTTCTCCAGCCAGCGCCTCCTGCTTCGCTTCAACACGGACCTCGCGAATGATTTGGGCAACCTGCTGAACAGAACGTTGAACATGTTCGCCAAGTTCCGACCCCAGATCGAGGGCCAGCCGCTGGAGCCGAAAGCCGCTCTGTCGGAACTGTTTTCGACAACCCTTTCCGCCGTGAGCGCCGACTACGACAACCTGCAGTTTTCTGCGGGACTCGAGAAAACATGGACACTGGTCAACGTACTCAACAAGATGATCGAAGACGATAAACCGTGGGCGCTGGCTAAAGGCGGTGACGCTGCTGGACTGGCAACTCATCTGACGACGCTTCTGACCGGCCTCTGGTACGTTGCAAACCTTGTGGAACCCTGCATGCCCACCGTCTCAGACCGCCTGCTGCAGGCAATCCGGAGGCCGCAGGTTACCTGGAGTGACCTTGCATGGCGGGGACCGGGTTCAGAACTCCCGGAGGCAAGCTCGACCGTGTTGTTCCCCCGTATTCAGCCTGACCAGCTGGAAGAGTTTCTGGTAGCCCAGACAGCCCGCAAGGCTGGCACGACAGTCGTCGCTGCAGCAACTCCTCCACCTGCTGCCGTCGCCGATTCCAGTCTGATCACAATCGACGACCTCGCCAAGGTGCAGCTGCGCATCGCCACAATCCTCGAGGGCGAACGGGTGCCCGAGACCGACAAGCTGGTCAAACTGCGCGTCTCGATCGGCACCGAAGAGCGTACGATCGTGGCTGGCATCGGCAAGCACTATGATCCTGCTCTGCTGGTCGGCAAACAGATCGTGATCGTCGCAAACCTTCAGCCACGCAAACTCAAAGGCATTACATCACAGGGCATGCTCCTCGCGGCTTTGGCCGGCGACGAGATGGCTCTCCTGACACCGATGGCGGTCCTGCCGGACGGAGCGGAAATCCATTGAGCGAACCCTCCTACATCGACACACACGCGCATGTCCAGATGGCAGAGTTCGACGGCGACCGGAAGGTTGTCCTGCAGCGATGCTGGGACAGTGGCGTCGGTTGGATCGTCTGTCCGGGCGTCGACATAGCTACGTCGGACTTCGCGGGGAAGCTCGCGCAACAGGAACCCGGCGTCCTTGCGGCCATCGGCGTCCATCCCGAGGACTGTGCCGATGCACCGTCAGACTACCTGACCGAGCTGAGTGCCTTGTTCGCCCGGTACAGGGAGAAGACAGTCGCTATCGGCGAGATTGGACTGGATTTCAAGGAGGGCACTCCCGACCACATGGTACAGATGCGTTTCTTCGAGGAGCAACTGCAGCTGGCTGCCAACCTGGGGCTCCCGGTCATCGTGCACTCGCGCTTTGCCGTGGCAGAATCCTTGAGTGCCATCTCGCATTTTGCCGGATTGCGCGGGGTGATGCACTGCTTCGGAGGAACGCCGTCGGACGTCGAGCAAGCCGTGGGCATGGGTTTGTGTGTCTCCTTCACCGGCAACCTCACCTACCCGAGGGCACATGTGACCCGTGAGGCTCTAAAGGCTTGCCCACTTGAGCGCCTGCTGCTCGAAACCGATTCGCCCTGGATGCCGCCGGTACCAATGAGAGGTATGCGGAACGAGCCTTCGTTTGTTGTTCATACCTACCACGCAGTGGCCTCACTGCTGGACAGGGACGTCTTCGACCTCAGCAAATGCATAGAGCAGACTGCTCGAGAATTGTTCAACCAGCACGAGAGGAGGGAACATGCCGGAGAAAAGAACATTCAAGATCAAGCACAACCCTAAGTGGTGCAAAAACTGCGGTATCTGCGTCGCCGTATGCCCGAAGAAGGTCTTTGAGATAGACCGTAGTGACCGGCACGCAATCGTCAACCCGCAGGACTGCATCGGCTGCCAGATGTGTGTCGAGCATTGCCCTGACTTTGCGCTCACGGTAGAGGAGGTCAAGAATGAGTGAGAAGATGGTCCTGATGCAAGGCAACGAAGCTGTCGCCGAGGGTGCGATTGCCGCAGGCGTACGGTTTTACGCCGGATACCCTATCACACCATCCTCCGAGATCGCCGAGATCATGGCCAAGCGCATGCCACAGATAGGCGGCACGTTCATGCAAATGGAGGACGAAATCGCGAGCATCATGGCAATCGTCGGAGCATCCATGGCGGGCAAGAAAGTACTGACCGCGACATCCGGCCCTGGGTTTTCGCTGATGCAAGAAGGTCTCGGTTATGCATGCATGGTCGAGGCACCCATCGTGATCCTGGACTCCATGCGATATGGGCCTTCGACAGGCATGGCGACCAAAGTCTCACAGATGGATCTCATGCAGGCACGCTGGGGAACACACGGTGACCATTGGGTGATTGTCCTCTCCCCCTCCAGTGTCGAGGAGTCCTACCAGCTGACCATACGTGCGGTCAACCTAGCCGAGAAGTACAGGAATCCCGTTATTGTCCTGTCCGACGAGACCATCTCTCACCTGCGTGAACCCATCGATACCAGCATTCCGCCGACCATTGTCGACCGGAAACTCCCGACCGAGAAGGCCGGATACCTTCCCTACAAGACAGACGAGTCACTCGTCCCGACCATCGCCAACGTCGGCACCGGTTTCCGTACCAGCTTTACGGGCCTCGTCCATAATGAATCCGGCTTCCAGACCGCCAATGGTCATGTGGCAGAAGCCCTTGTCGAGCGCCTGCGCGACAAGCTCTTCAACAACCTCGACGACATCATCCAGTTCGAGACCGACCGCGTCGAGGACGCTGATATCCTGTTCATGAGCTTTGGCATCACCGCCCGAGGAGTAAGTGAGGCAGTCGAATCACTTCGTTCTCACGGACGGAAGGCCGGATCGTTTCGGTTCATCACACTGTTTCCATTCGATGATGACCGTGTCCGCAAGGCTGCCGGCAATGCCAGAACAGTCGTTGTCCCTGAGCTCAATTCCGGTCAACTCGTCCTTCTCCTCAAGAGAGTGTTCGGAGACTCCCGGAAGGTCGTGCCCATGAACAAGATCAATGGCGACCTTATCAGCCCGCAGGAGATCCTCACCTTCGTCCGGGAGGAGAACCTATGAGACATGACTTTCTGCGAAGCGAACGACTGCCCAACATCTGGTGTCCCGGTTGCGGGAACGGCATTGTCCTCCGTGCGCTCCTCGAGGCAATCGACCAGCTGCAACTGGATCCCGACAAGGTCGTCCTCGTGTCGGGCATCGGCTGCTCTTCACGCGCACCGGCATATACTGCCTTCGATAATGTTCACACCCTTCATGGCCGCGCCATTCCGGTCGCGACAGGCATCAAACTGGCCAATGCGGACCTCACGGTCATCGTGGTCACCGGTGACGGCGACAGCTCGGCAATCGGCGGCAACCATCTGATCCATGCCGCACGCCGGGACGTCGATATTACTGTCGTGGTGTTCAACAACTACAACTACGGGATGACCGGGGGGCAGGCGTCCCCTCTTACGCCGAGCTCTTCGATCACGACGACGACCCCGAACGGCAATCTGGACCGACCATTCGATCTTGTGAAGCTGGCAGCCGGAGCCGGTGCAACGTATGTGGCACGCTCCGGCATCTACTTCACAAAACATCTTGTCGACCACCTCAGGAAGGCTATCGCCCATGACGGTTTCTCTCTTGTCGACGCTGTCGCCCAATGTCCTACGTACTTTGGGCGATTCAACAAGAAGGGCAGTGCCGGACAGATGGTCACATCGCAGAAGGACTGGCTGGTCCTTAAGAGCGTGGCCGAGAAGAAAACTCCCGAAGAACTGGCGGGAAAAGTCATCATCGGCGAATTCGTCAATATCGAGCGCCATGCGCCGGCGAGCGCGGCTGCGCCCAAGGAGCAGGCCTGATATGGGCAACGACAACCGTTTCGAACTCCGCATGACTGGCAGCGGAGGGCAAGGACTCATTCTGGGTTCTATCATCCTCGCGGAGGCCGCCATCATGGAAGGCAAGATCGTCACTCAGAGTCAGGTCTACGGCGCAGAGGCGCGCGGTGGAACGACCAAGGCCGAACTTGTCATCTCGAACAAGCACATCGCCTATCCTAAAGTCACCGACCCGGATCTGCTTGCGGCAATGACCAACGAGGGGCTCAAGCAGTACGGCGGAGGGATCAGCCGGAAGACCAGGGTCGTCATCGATTCATCAGTGATGTCGGCCCCCGACTTCCTGGACGAGGAGAACTGCCGGGGCCTGCTGGCCCTTCCAATACGGAGCACCCTCATCAGCAGGCTGGACTCCGAGCTTGGACTCAACATCGTCCTTCTCGGCATCATCGAGGGTCTGACGGCCATCGTGGGCGTCGAGACACTCCGCAAGGCAGTCGCGATGCACGTCAAGAAGCAGTTCCTCGACCTCAACATGAAGGCTCTGGATCTTGGCATGGAAATGGTCGAAGCTCAAGCCAGAACCGGCATACGCATCTGAGGACTGCATCGTCGGCCTGGGGTCTCTGTGATTGCTGTGTGTGCCTCATGTTCGCCACAAAGGACACCGCGAGGGTGTCCTTTGTGGCGTTCCAGTGACTTTGCCCGCACACAGGCTACAAGCCGGAAATGCGATCCCATCACGTTGCCGAGGAATCATGAAGTTTAACATGTTTTCCAGCCCTCTCGGGCATCCATATGTTTCCGAGATCGAGGAAGTGCCTCTCTATCACTATCTGCTCGGCGATTCGGTGCTCGTCCTGGAGGTGCCTGGATGCCTCCTGCGGTGTCCGTACTGTGACCGCCCACTGCTGGCGCGTTCACAGGACTGGTCGCCCTACGACCCTGTCAGGCTCGCCGCAGCGGTGGAGAACCTCGGGAGCGAGCCCAGGTTCGCCGGCGTGGTCTGGAGCGGCGGTGAACCCTCGCTGCACTGGGACAATGTCGTCGAGTGCTCCCGAAAGGTTCACGAGGCAGGCAAGAAGGTTATCGTAGCAACGAACGGCGGGGTGACAGCAGACCTTCTTCACGACTCAGTTGGAATGGTAGATGCACTGCTTGTCAGGTTCAAGGGTTTTGCCGACGAAACGTACCGGATGCTGGGAAGTTCGGCCGGTGTCCTGGAGAACAGTCGAGCCCTCGTAGAAAGTGCCATCGACGCAGGGATTCACGTCGAGCTCATGCTCGATATTGCACGGGACACTCCAGCCCAGGAACAGGAGTTTTCTGCCATGCTCACGTGGATCGCACAGGACCTTCGAAGGGGAATTCCTCTCCACCTCAGGGCCATCGCCCCCGAACATGGTTTCGCAATTCACCGTGGACCCCTCATGCCTTTTCTCGAAAACCTTGTAGAATCTGGGCGAAGACAGCACGTGGGCTTTGTCTACCTGAGCAACTGCCATGGGCATTTCTTCAATAATACGATGTGTCCCAACTGCTATTCGGTCATCGTCGACCGGACGGCTCGTCCACTGGACCTGTCCTTTGTCACAGACGGAGTATGCGGCAACTGTGGAACGGACCTTGGATTGACACTCGACAAGGAGTTACCATGAGAAAAGCAACCGCCCCGATTGTGGCGGTTATTGTCGTCGGAGCAGGACTGGCGATCTTCTTCGCCTTGCGCACATCGCCTGAGCCAGTTACGTCCACATACTTTCTCATGGACACGGTTCTCACCATCAAGACCACGGGAGGCGATGCAGCCTCAATCAACGAGCATCTCTATGCTCTGGCATCCGATGTCGACAGCATGACCAGCTACTACAAGTCCGAGTCCGAGACGGTTCGCGTGAATACAGCCGCCGGCAACGGGACAGTGTCTGTCTCACCGGAATATGCAGCACTCCTGAAAGCCGCCGTGGCCGTTGAAGCCATCGACCATGGCAGTGCGTTCGACATAGCGATCTCGCCGGTGTCGTCACTGTGGGGCTTTACGACCAAGGAGTTCAGGGTCCCTACTGCGAAGGAAATATTGGATACGCTAGCCTATTCCCACTCAGATCAGCTCGTGATCTCCGGCACCACCGTGCAGCTTCGGGACGACCGGGCCCGCATCGACCTTGGCGGTATTGCCAAGGGCTACTCGCTCGACGTCATGGAGGAGTACCTCCGCACTATCAAACCCCAACCGCGACAGGTGATCGTCGATTTTGGTGGCAATCTCCTGCTGTATAGCCGTGGCCGAAAGCGTGACTGGAAGATCGGTATTCGCGATCCGCGCGGTCAGGGGATCATCGGCTACGTTCGATCAGGGGATGCCTTTGTGGCCACGTCCGGAGATTATGAGCGGTACTTCGAGCGAGATGGCAGGAGGTACTGTCATATTATCGACCCATCGACGGGATACCCGGGGACCCTCAATCAAAGCGCCACCGTCATCACGGACATACAGCCCATGCACGGAGCGATCGGCGACGCTCTCGGCAAGATCTTCTTCTGCTCGACGGCCGAGACTCAGCGTTCGCTCTTCCAAGAGGTCCAGAGTCAGGGAACCGTTGGTATTGTCATCGTCGATGCCACAGGAACAGAGTCCACACTGGGGCTGATCACCTTTGTGTCCACGGCTGCTCAATGAAGCGAAGTGACCGAATCACGGCCGTGGTCATCCTCACCGCCGTGGCACTTGTCGTTGTCTTCTGGATCGTCATGCACCGTACACCTGGTACCTTGGCGGTTGTCCAAGTGGACGGCAAGGTCGTCGCGAGTGTGGATCTGACGTCGCGCGATGTCCAAACGCTGCACATAACGGGTGTACTGGGACCGCTCGTGATCGTCACTGATGGCAAGGGCTCCATCCGAGTCGCAGAGGCGACCTGCCCGGACCAGATCTGCGTGCATACCGTTCCGGCCCGGAGCCCCGGCGACCAGGTCATCTGTGTACCCAACCGCATGGTCATTACCGTCGAAGGAAAAGGGACTGGCATCGATGCTCTCGCTCAATAGGAGGAACCGTACAACGCAGGATACCCTGCGATTTGCGTTGCTAGCCGCCGTGGCTATCGTCATCAACTACTTCGACCCTCCGCTGCCGTTCCTGCCCGGCGCCAAGCTGGGACTGTCTCAGATAAGTACGATGCTGTGCCTGGAGCTGTACGGAGCCCTCGCCACCGTCGCACTCGTGGTCCTGCGAGTCCTGGTCATGGGCGCTATAAAGGGGAATCTGATGACCATCACGTCGCTGCTCTCCTTCGGTGGTAGTCTCGGTGCAGTCATCGTCATGGTCCTCCTGCGGAAGATATTCGGGAAGCACATCGGATTGCCGACCATAAGCACCATGGGGGGCGTCTGCAACAATGTGTCGCAATACCTGCTCTTGTTGATTACCAATACTGTGGCTACACTATGGTATTATCTGCCGGTGCTGGTGGTGGCGGGTGGAGCGGCCGGATATCTGATCGGGGGTGTTTCACTTGCCGTCCTGTCTCGACTCGACCGAGCCCTTCATGGCAGTGTACCTGGGGAGCAGCGGTGAGAAGAAAAGAACGGACGATATCGATAGCTTTTGTGATTGCGGGAGCCATCATCGGATCTGTGCTCGGTGAAGTGCTGGGTGCCTATTACCCCTTCATGAGGGCAGGCCTCCATTTCGGTGTCCCTGACTTTACGCTTCAACTTGGATTCATGGAGCTTCGACTGGGTTTTACGCTCAACATGAACATTGGGACCGTTGGACTCGCTCTGCTTTTTCTCTTCTTCTCGACGCTCGTATGAAGCTTTACCTGGCCTCGAGCTCGCCACGCAGAGCTCATATGCTGGTCGACTGGGGTATACCGTTCTCGATCGTGAAGACTGACGTGGACGAAGTCATGCTGGACGCTGCACCTGAGAACTGTGCAGCACAGAATGCACTGGCAAAAGCAAAATCGGGAAGTAATCATGTGGATGCAGGGCTTGTCATTGGCGTCGACACCGTCGTCGCCTGTGACGGTCGAATCTTGGGAAAGCCGCTCGACGAAGCTCAAGCCCGTGATATGCTCGCGTTGCTCGAAGGGCGGGAACACCGCGTTATTACCGCTATGGCAGCTGTGCTCATGCCTGAAAAAACGGTAGCCGCCAGAATATCCATGACAAGTGTGTTCATGAGACGCCTGAGCGAGCATGAGCGGAAGGCCTACTTGAGCAACCCCGAATATCGGGACAAAGCTGGGGCGTATGCCGTTCAGGGACTGGCAGCAAGTTTCATCGAACGAACTGATGGGCCGATGGACACGATCATCGGTTTCACGATGAGTGATTTCTATGCGCTCTGTACTGAGTTGCATGTTGATATGAGGAGGTAAGTCGTGGCATTTTTCTCAAGAGACCTGGCAATAGACCTTGGCACTGCGAACACAGTTGTATATGTCAAGAACAAGGGTGTCGTCATCCGCGAGCCTACTATCGTGGCGACCGATGCCAAAACCGGTACTGTGCTTGCCGTTGGCAACGACGCCAAGAAGATGGCAGGGCGTACGCCCCAGTCGATTACCGTGACACGCCCCCTGAGGGACGGTGTCATAGCAGACTTCACGGTAACCGAGAAGCTTCTTGAATACTTCATCCGAAAAGCCTCTGGAACAGGTCTCTTTGCCCGTCCACGCGTACTTGTCGGAATCCCGTCCGGCATCACCCAGGTTGAGATGAAGGCCGTCATCGACGCGGCTCTCAACGCCGGCGCGCGAGAGGCAAAGCTTATCCAGGAACCCATGGCAGCCGCCATTGGCGCTGACCTCCCCGTCGCTGAAGCTCGCGGAGTCATGATCGTCGATGTTGGCGGCGGTACGGCCGAGGTCGCGGTCATCTCGATGAAGGGTATCGTCACATCGCGGTCATTGCGTATTGCGGGCGACGAGATGACAGAAGCCATAGCAACGCATATCCGCCGCCGCTACAACCTGCTCATCGGGGATGTAACAGCAGAGGAAGTCAAACTCGCCATTGGCTCCGCATACCCGCTCGAAAGCGAGAAGACCTATGAAGTACGGGGCAGAGACCTGATCAACGGCCTGCCAAAATCGGTCGAGGTCACGAGCGAGGAGATTCGCGACGCACTCAAGGAACCTTTGGAACAGATTCTTGCGACGATCAAGTCAGCACTCGAGCTGACCCCGCCCGAACTCTCGGCGGACATCATCGACAGCGGCATCATGCTTTCGGGCGGTGGCGCGCTTATCTTGGGCTTTGACAAGTTCATCTCCACGCGTACGGGTATTCTTGTCAGTATCGCAGAGGATCCGTTGCTGTGTGTCGCCAAGGGTGCAGGCAGGGTCCTTGAGAACTACGATTCGCTGCACGAGGTTCTGATATAACGAATGCCTGGTCCGGTACGGAAGCCTACCCGCAGGTCCATTAGCCTGCTGTTCATAGCGCTATTCATTGCGCTGGCGACCCTCATCGGACTGGCGTCTTACGGTGTTGCACTCGGGAACCTTGCATTCAGCGGCATTCAACGCGTTGCCCGGACGCTTGGCGGGGCCGTCTCAGCAGCTACTGACAGTGTAGCCGCCTACGGTCATTCCCTGCTTTTTGCGCGAGGCATCTACGCTGAGAACGAGACCCTCCGCACCGGGAACCAGTATCTCGATGCTCGCCTGCGCCTCGCTCTCGACGATCACGACGAACTGAAACGCCTGCAAGCGCAGTTGGCGGTCCAACAACAGTTGCCGGTCAAGACTGTCCTTGCCCAGGTAACGGGAAGGGCAATGGGTATACGCTCCATGGATGTGTTCATAGACCACGGAACGGCCCTCGGGGTAACCAACGGCGCTGGAGTATTTGTCGCAGACTCGACCGGCCAGGTCTACGTGTATGGCAAAGTCCGGGGCGCCTTCAAGTCCAATGCCACAGTGATCCCGCTGCTGGACAGCCGGTGTGTCATCTCCGGCATCAACCGTCGCACTGGGGAAGACGTGCTCGTCAAGGGTACCGACGGAGAGTACTGTGATTTGTCATATGTCTCACCACTGCCCCAGTTCCAATCGGGGGATATCGTCGTTACTTCCAGCAGCTCAGGAACCTTTCCTCCCAACATCCCTATCGGAAGAGTCGATGCGCTGACCAGCGGCACCGCGCCACGGCTCGTTCTGCGCCCGTTTGCAGCCGTCTGGGCGACACGCTACCTCCTGGTGATGCAGGGCTCGAAATGAACCTGAAACAGCAATATGCCGTCCTGGCAGGGGTTCTGGCCCTGGAGGCATTCGTGTTTGCGTTGTTTTGCGGTGTTGCATTGCACACCCCGGGCGCGGGAGCCTTCGGCTTCCTCGTGGCGGCGGCCATTGTCTTCTACTACAGCGTGCGCCATCCCACCCTGTTTGGTGTTGCTGCCGGACTCTTCAATACGCTCCTTCTTTCGTACTTCAGCCAGTCACAGGCACTGCCGACTGCCCTGTTGCTGTTGTTGGTCACCGGCGTCTCGCCCTACATCGAGGAACTTGCACCTAGTCTGGCTCGCATAACCCTCACGGGCGCCTATCTGGCCACAACACTAGTTCTCGCCGTCTTCACCAGAGGCAACGCTGCTCCCGGCCTCGTGGCCCTCTTGTGGTACTGCGTCGCAGCAGCCGTCATAGGGTTGTTGGAGTCCCGGTATCTGGTCAGGCGTTCACCACTCGAGCAGAATCATGGATAAGCCGCAACTGTTCCGACAAACCCGGCGATTCCTTGCGGTCACCGTTCTTTTTACGGTGATCTTCTTGGGCATCGTCGTCCGCCTCTACTTTTTGCAGGTCGTCAGAGGCACCTACTATGCAGGAGTCGCAGAAGACAACCGTCTTCGCATCATCAGCACAGATGGTCCACGGGGAGAAATCCGCGACAGGAACGGGGTCGTTCTCGCAACCGATGTCCCCTCGTTCGACATCGTCGTGACGACCTACGACCTCGAAAACTCCGACCAGGAGTTGGGCGTCGTAGCCCAACTGACAGGCACGAAGCTCCAGACCCTCAAGGACACAGTGAAGAAGGCCGGCGTCGGGCCTTTCACGCCCATCACCGTCGTTCGCAACGTCAGCAAACCTGTTGCATTGAAGCTTGCGGAACAGGAACCAGACCTGCCTGGCATCCAGCTCGTGATGTCGACCAGGAGATCATATCCCCAGGGAAGCTTGGCGGCACACGTCCTCGGGTATACAGGTGAAATAGGCGACACCGAACTCCAGGCGCTGCAAACTGAGGGCTACGTCATGAAGGATACGATCGGCAAGGAAGGCGTCGAGCTGCAATACGAGTCGTTGCTACGTGGCCAGAAGAGTCAGAAACTCATCGAAGTGGATGCCGGCGGCAAAGCCGTGAAGACGCTGCAGGAGAAGCCCGCTGTGCCTGGAAAGAGTATCGTCCTGACCATCGATGCCCGTCTGCAGAAGACGTGTGAGGAGCTTCTTGGAGATAACCAGGGCGCGGCGATCATGATGGACCCGCGCAATGGCGAGCTCCTTGCGCTGGCAAGTGCACCCACGTTCGACCCGAACAAATTCATCTCCGGGATCTCCAGCAAGGACTGGAAGACATGGTCCATCAAAGGGTCTCTGTTCAACCGGGCAATTGCAGGTTCGTTCCCTCCGGCGAGCACGTTCAAGGTCGTCACTGGAACGGCGGGACTGGAAACGCACACGATAACGGACCGAAGCATCATTTACTGTGGTGGAGGGTTGACGGTTGGAGGACGGCTGTTCAAGTGCTGGATCTGGCCAGGTGGTCATGGTAACGACAATATCTACAAGGCCTATGCCGATTCCTGCGACAGCTACTTTTTCACCGTTGCCCGCCTGGTCGGCATCCAGTCGATGGACACCTACGCGCACAAGTTTGGTATCGACAAGCCCACCGGCATCGACCTTCCTGGCGAAACGACCGGTTTCTACCCGACTCCGCAGTGGAAGCTCGGCAAGTACAAAGAGCCATGGTACGAAGGAGACACGATGAACATGGGCATCGGCCAGGGATACATGCTGGAAACGCCTATACGCAACATCTCCATCTACAGTTCGATCGCGATGAACGGGACCCTTTGGCGTCCTCACCTCCTGAAGGCTTCGGTCGACCCCGTCACCAAAGCAGAAACGCGGACAACACCTGTCGTTCAGGACACGCTAGGCATAAGCAATGCCACGCTGGCGACCGTGAAGAAGGGCCTCAATCGTGTTGCGAAGACCGGCGGAGTGGCACGCATTCTAGTCGGAGACATCGAGATGTGTGCAAAGACCGGCACGGCCGAAACCGGTACGCCGAATCTGTACCATACATGGCTGGTAGCATTCGCACCGATGGACAATCCTCAGGTAGCGGTCCTTCTCATGTTCGAAAACTCGCCCTACGAACGCAGTACCAGTATGGCTCCACTCGTGCACCGCATGTTACAGCAGTACTTTGATCTGTACGGAGGGAAAAATGGCAGCAACTAGTCCAACGAACATTGTCGTGTTCAAGGGAAACCAAACAGAAATCCTGGCTCTCGTCAACCCCAAGGCAAAGTGGAAGGAAGCCTCACACGTGCTCGTTATCCAGGCGGGCGCCCAGCATCACATCCTTCCTCAGCTCAAGCTCCAGGTCGACCTTCAGAACCGGGCATGCGGCCTTAAGACGCTGGCCAAGCTGGAAAAGGATCTGCGGAAGGTCGTGGGCGACAACCTCGGCATAACCAATTACCGCATACGAGAATCGAAGAAGAGCACCCCTCCGTCTGAGACAGCCTTGATCATCGCTCGTGACCTGGTCAGAGGCGAAGTCATCCAGACCACCAAGGACGTCGTCGTGGTCGGCTCCGTTCTCGAAGGATCGCGTATCGAGACAATGCGTTCGTGTTTCGTATTCGGCGCCATTAGAGGAGCCGTCCGAGCCGGCACCCAGGGAATCCAGGATGCAGTCATAACGTGTCTCGAGGTCGCCGGTGGCGCCTCACTTTCCATCGGCAACGCGAGCGCCGTCCTTCATCTCGCCCCGGCAGGCATGCGCAGTCATTACTACGTAGCCAGCGCCGCCCAAGGCCGACTGAACGTCGAAACACGTTTTCTGGACTAGAGACGCCCTGTGAAGGTCCATCGCCTGCCGCTGTTCTTCATCATAAGCGTCCTGCTCCTTATCGGGTTCAGCCTGGCGACATTCTATGCCGCGAGCCTTGCGGAGCGATATACACTTGGGCACTTCGGGAGTTTCTACTCCTATTTCCAGAAGACGCTCCTGCTGCTTGGCCTCAGTCTGACCATTGCAGTCATGCTGCAATTCGTGAACTACCGGTTTTTTCGGTATCTCGCGATCCCGGCCTATGTCCTACAGACAGGGCTGCTGGTGGCAGTGCTGTTCATCGGGACCGGCATGTACGGTTCACGGCGCTGGATCCCCATCCTGGGGTCATTTAGTCTTCAGCCGAGTGAGATACAGAAGCTGGTGATCATCCTTGTCGTCGCGTTCATCCTGACGCTCCCCGAGAAAAAACTCAACGCAGGTCTGAAACTCCTCCTTGTTGTGGCCGCCGTTGTGCCATCCTTTCTTCTGGTCAAGAAGGAACCGGACCTGGGATCTGCGAGCCTGCTGCTCGGGATTTCTGTGGTCATGCTCGTCCATTTCCGGCTCACCGGCCACCAGCTGCTGGTTCTGGGGCTGGTCCTGGCACTTGCGACGGGCGGCGTGTGGCTCAGCCTCAGGCCATATCAGCGTACACGGATCGAGACCTTCCTGAATCCACAGGCGGACCCACTCGGTGATGGCTACAATGTCATCCAGTCCATCGTAGCCACTGGATCCGGCGGCGCCTGGGGACGTGGCATCAAAGGAAGCACCCAGGCCCCTCTCTCGTTTGTGCCTGTACAGTATGCTGACTTCGTCTTCTCCCTCGTCGGAGAACTCTTTGGGTTCGCCGGCAGTGCGCTGCTGGTTCTTCTCTTCATCATGCTCCTCTGGTCGACGTTCCTCGTCTTTCGATCTCTGACCGACGACTTTGCTCGCTATATCGTCGTAGGCATAGGAGCCATGTGGTTTCTGCAAGCTGCCGTGAACATGGGCATGACCATCGGGCTTTCGCCCGTCACCGGCATCCCCCTGCCGTTTATCAGCTATGGCGGATCGTCTCTGCTCACGCAGGTTGTGGCAGCTTCCATCCTCGTCAGCGTCTACCGTACCCGCGACGAACTGAGGTTCTAACATGGATATGCACTCTCTCGAACATTTTGAAGGTCCGTCGCGTTATGCAGGAAACGAGCTGAATGCCATCCACAAGGAGTGGGAAGGCCGTTTTCGCGTCGCACTCAGCTACCCGGACCTCTACGAGGTCGGCATGTCGTCTCACGGCATCCAGATCCTGTATCACCTTCTCAACGCCATCGACAGTGTTGTCACAGAACGCGTCTTCGCCCCGTTCCATGATCTCGAGGCATGGCTCAGAGAGCACGAGGTCCCCATGTTTTCTCTCGAAAGTCGTCAGCCGCTGAACTCGTTCGATGTCATTGCCTTCAGCCTCGGTACGGAACTCGCCTACACGAACCTGCTCAACATGCTCGACCTGGCCAGGCTCCCCGTACGGTCGGAGGACCGGAGCGAGTGGCCGATTATCATTGCAGGTGGCAGCTGCGCGT
>DASVKR010000027.1:0-6240 GCA_036385275.1 Candidatus Cryosericum sp.
GAACTCGTGGAGTCTCTCTGACAGGAGGAGGTCAGTCATGCAACTAGCAACATTCTCGTACTTGGGTCTCGAGCAGGTGGGACTTGTCACACAAGGCTACACCCGGATCGTGCCGCTCAGTCAACTGCTGGGTGTCGATGCTCCCGCGACGATGATCGAGCTCATCGAACAGTGGAGAGAGCTGGGTCCCCGACTGCAGGCGGTAATGGTCCCACCGGACACGGGCTTGCCCGTGGCAGATGTCGGGTTCGTCGCTCCCATCCCGCATCCACGACGCAACATCATCTGCCTGGGCAAGAACTACCGAGACCACGTGGAGGAAGCTGCGGCGCTCGGGGGTTTCACAGGAGGCATTCCAACTGCTCCTGTCTACTTCTCCAAGATGATCGACTGTGTACGTGGCTCAACCGAGTCCGTTCCCGTCCACACGGGTGTCACGGCTATGCTGGACTACGAGGTCGAGCTTGCTGTCATCATCGGAAGGGCAGGCCACGACATCGACCCTGGGAGTGTGCCTGAGTACATCTTCGGCTACTCCATCCTGAACGACATCACGGCGCGGGACCTGCAGAAGAGCCACGACCAGTGGTTCAAGGGAAAGAGCCTGGACGGTGCGTGCGCAATGGGCCCCGTCATTGTCACCGCGGACGAGATCGCGTATCCGCCGGCTCTGGACATCGAGTGCAGTGTCAACGGTGAGTTGCGGCAGAAGGCTGCTACATCGGACCTCATCTTTGGCATCACGGAGATTGTCAGCGATTTCAGCAGAGGTCTGACCCTGATGCCGGGCGATATCATCAGCACAGGGACACCGGCGGGTGTCGGCATGGGGTTCCGTCCGTTCAGGTGGCTCAAAGCCGGTGATGTCGTCGAGTGCCGGATCGAGGGTATCGGTGCCCTCAGGAACACAATCGAATAAGCGTCAGGCGACTTTGAGGGCTCGGAACAGAATCCAGGAACTCAGTATAGCCAGTGCGGCTATGGAAAGGGCGAGTGTTGCCCGGTACTCCTTGCGTTCTTCTTCAATCATTTGGCCGTGGTCGCGCAGCAGCATGGTCGCAGCCACGGATCCGGCGATAACCAGAAGCAGCACCGACACGATATTGCTGGGAACATAGAGATTGCGCCCGCCGGATGCCATGGTCCATCCGTCCCAGACGTAGTTGCCCAGTCCCAGCAGACCTCCTGCGAAGGCCATGATCGTCATAAGTCTTCTCATCCAGCACGCTCCTCGTTGCCGCCACATGGCTCATTATATCCGGATTGCGCCAACAAACGGGTTGGCGCCTTCGCGGGAACATGAAAAGGGGGCAAGGACACCAGGAGGGCACCTGGTCTCCTCGCCCACAGTAATTGGACTGCGTACCGTCCGCATTTGTTCACAGCGATGGTCACGTCATGGTCTCTCGTTGTCGGGACACCGCAGTTATGATAGAATTCACATGGTGCGAGGTGTCTGTGGCCCGTCGCGTGGCAGCCGGCGTGGAATATGGTGTGATGGAACCGAGGTGGCAACAATGACAACAATTGGTGATCATCTGTACGCACGCAGTACCCATGAGGAACTGCTGACTCGTGCCACGAATGGGGCGTTCGTGACGACAGCCATGTGGTATCTGCTGTCGACAGAGCGCGTGGACGCGGTGCTGGGTGTAGAGCATGACCGGGAACGCAACTTGACGCATACCCGGTTCATCGATGACCCTCGGGAAATATCTGAGCTTGCGGGTACGGTCGTCACCGCGCCCCTCAACATCGTCCAGACATTGCGCAAGTACGCCGGCAGTGGGCGCGTGGCCCTGCCGGTCATGCCCTGCGAGGAGAAGCTGCTGGACGTCCTCATTCACAAAGATGAACTGCCCGTGCAGCTGTTCCGCATCGGACTCGTATGCGGCGGCCTCTTCAGCGCGAACGACCTCGGCAAGGAGGTGAAGCGTCTCGGAAAGTCGCTGCTGGACGTCGAGCGCGTCATCCATGGTGAGGGGGGATACTCCGTCTCATTCCGGGGCGAGGAGCAGGTCCACGAGTTTCCGGAGCGGAAGACCGTGCGTCCGGCCTGCGAGCGCTGTGTGACGCCCGAGCCTGTGACCTCGCACTTCTCCTGCGGATACTGGGGGACTGGAAGTGACCGGGGCAGGACGTACGTGACGGTGAACACGGCGGAGGCGGCCGAGCTTGTCGACGCAATGGTGCGCGACCGGGCCCTGGTGGTCGAGCCGGTTCCCGACGATGCCCGCGCCATGCGCAAGCACCTGCTGGACCTCAAGACGGACGCGTCATGGCGATATCGGCGCCGGCAGTTCGAGACCGACCTGGTGGAGACGGGCGAGCAGATCAACGCGTGTCCGCTCTGTGGCGAGTGCATGAAGGCCTGTCCTCTCCGGACCGATGAATATGTCCAGCACCTGCTGGAGGGGGTGAAATCTCCAGCCGAATGGCTGGCCGCATTTGTCCTCGACCTGTACGATGAATGCGCCGAGTGCGGCCTGTGCAGTGAGCACTGTCCCATCACGTTGCCGTATGACCTGGTCATCG
Source organism: Candidatus Cryosericum sp. (assembly GCA_036385275.1). Classification (GTDB taxonomy): domain Bacteria; phylum Caldisericota; class Caldisericia; order Cryosericales; family Cryosericaceae; genus Cryosericum. Next base: position 2,536 of record DASVKR010000027.1, read on the forward strand.
AGCATCAGCGTGAACTGAGGAAGACCCTGCCTCGATGAGCACAAACGTTGTTCAGACCATCTGCCCGTTCTGCGGGGTTGGATGTGGCATGTACCTGGTCATCGACCATGGGCGTATCGCCGGTGCCGAAGGCTGGCCCGAGCACCCGGTGAACCGTGGCATGCTCTGCCCGAAAGGCCGGTTCAGCTATGCTCTCGTGAACAGGCCGGACCGTTTGAAGTATCCCATGCGGCGCGATGGGGATACGTGGAAACAGATATCGTGGGACGACGCCCTTGGTATGGTGCGCGAGCACCTCGGCCCGCTGCGTGAACGGGACCCCGACAGCATTTACGTGTTTGCATCGGCACGGTGCACCAACGAGGAGTCGTATCTGGCGCAGAAATTTGCACGAGTGGTCATCGGGACCAACAACGTCGACAATTGTACACGCATGTGCCATGCACCCTCAGGATATGCGCTGACGCGGGTCTTCGGCGGAGGCGCCTCGACAAACAGCATGGACGATCTCGAGGAGGCAGGTTGTGTCCTCGTCTGGGGCTATAACCCATTTGAGACGCACCCGATGCTGTTTCAGCACGTCATTGCCGCTCGGAAGGTGGGGGCGAAGCTGATCGTAGTTGACCCACGTGTCACACAGACAGCCAAGGTCGCAAACTTGCACCTGCAGCCCATACCCGGGACCGACATCGCGCTTCTCGCCGGCATGATCAACTATGTCATCCAGACGGGCCTGCTGGACCGCAAGTTCATTGAGCGCCGGACCGAGGGGTTCGAAGAGCTGGCGAAGTCGGTGGAGCCCTACACGCTCGAGCTGACGTCGTCGCTGACGGGTGTCCCCGCCGCGCTCATCCGGGAGGCTGCTCTCGCGTACGGGACGTCGCCCGCCAGCTCCATCCTGTTTGGCATGGGCCTGACCCAGCATGTCGGGAGTACAGCGACGATCACCGCGCTGTGCCAGCTGGCTGTCGTGACCGGGAATATTGGGCGTCCTGGTACGGGTGTGAACCCCGCGCGTGGGCAGAACAACGTCCAGGGCACCGTCGACATGGGGGCCGTTCCGGACGGACTGCCCGGTGGGTCCCTGTCTGACACGTCCGTTCGCACGGTCGTTGAACAGGAATGGCACGCACCGCTGCCCCAGCGGCCTGGGCTGTTCGCGACGCAGGTATGGGAGGCAGCACAGGCGGGGACGGTGAAGGCGGCCTACATCATCGGCGAGAACCCGGTGCTGTCGGAGGCAAACAGTGCTGCTGTCGTCCGCGGGCTGGAGGCCATGGACTTCGTGGTCGTGCAGGATATCTTCATGACAGAGACTGCCCGGTATGCCGATCTCGTCCTGCCGGCGTCGCTGTGGGCCGAGAAGGATGGCACCTTCACCAACACAGAGCGACGGGTTCAGCGTGTCCGCAAGGTGGTGGAGAGCCCCGAGGCCGCAAACCGAGACTGGCGCATCCTCATTGATATAGCAGATGCACTTGGAGCGGACTGGTACTACCGCAAGCCCGAGGACATCTTCGAAGAGATCCGCCGGGTTGTCCCCGCATACGCCGGCATCACGTATCCCCTGCTCAACACGCCCGGCTTTGGCCTGCAGTGGCCGGTCGGGGAAGGGGGAAATGCGACCGAGATCCTGTATACGGAACGATTTGCGACCCCATCTGGAAAGGCCCGTCTGTCGGCGTTAGAGACAGTTGACCTGGTCAGCAGATTGACGGCAGAATTCCCGTTCACCCTCATCACCGGGCGTCTCATGGCGCAGTACAACACCGGCACCATGTCCCGGCGCATCGACCAGCTGAACCGCATCGCTCCGGCCGGCTACGTCGAGCTCAACCGCGACGATGCGTCCCAGATCGGCGCAGCATCAGGAGACGTGGTGAGGGTAACCTCGAGGCAGGGTACGCTGACTGCGCCCGCACGAATCGGCACCGGCGTACCGAGGGGATTCGTATTTATCCCCAACCACTACAGGGATATGGCAGTGAATGTCCTCGTGCCCAACAACATTGACCCAGTTGCATACATCCCCGCCTACAAGGGTGTGCCTGTGCGCATCGAAAAGGAGGAACAGTTGTGAAGTCACTGTACATCTGCATGGGAAGCGCTTGTCATCTGAAGTCCGCACAATCGATCGTCGACGTGTTCCGCAGGAAAATCCAGGAACACCAGCTGGAGGATGTTATCGAGCTGAAGGGCTCCTTCTGTCTTGGAATGTGTGCCGAGGCGGTTCCGGTCAAGGTCGATGACACGATCGTCCACGGGATCACCGTCGAAAATGCTTCCGAGATGTTCGACAGGGAAGTCATGCCCCTTATCCAGGAGACGTGAGATGAACCCTCGGAGAGAAAGCGGAAGTGATCTCTGGCAGGAACTGTAGCCGCATGACCCCCAATGCGCTGGTAGGTCGTTGACGCGGACCTCCATATCTGCATAGTCAATCCGTCCTTCTGTTCGATGTTCATGGTGAACCCTGCGTTGGTTGTCCCTCCATTTGAGTTGAAGTGACAGATATAACGAAAGAGGTCAAGACTTTTCTCAAGATTCTGGAAACATGTTTCGAGATTCAGAGTGCAATATGTAGAGGAAAATTGACCTGCTGAAAAAAATTGCAGGCTACAGAGGAGTAAAAAACCCGTTGCAAAAAGAACAGATTAGGCTATTACACGAAGAGGAGAGAGGTTAGCCTTCAGAAGGGAGATGATGGTTGTTCGAGAGGGAATAGTGCAATGCTGACATTCGGATTGCCCGTGATTGACGGCATGATGGTCGGGATGGTTGCTAGCAAAGTTGGTGTCGTCATTGTGACTTTTTCGCGCAATTACCTTATCGGCATCTTTATGTTAATAGCGAGTGCGGGGTTCTAAGAGAGCAGTAATAAACCCCAGAGCGTCATTTTCCGGAGTTGTTCATGGAAACATGCCCGTCTACGCTCAGGAGATCAAAAAACGAACAAGCCCTGAGGGATAAGTACTTGGTAAAAATATACTAAGGCATTCGTTATCAGCAAAGGAGGATAGAAAGACATGGCTCGAATCAAAGTAGCCCGTAAAGCTTATGTACGTAAAGACGGCACAATAGTCAAAGGGACCTCGTATTACACCAAAGATAAGGGGAAACCTGGCAAAACGCCTGAAAGTGAAAAGTGGTACCAGCATAATGTGGAAATGAATTGGCACAAGGACGAACCGGCTGAAGTGAGGCGAGCCAACGTGCTTAAGGCACACAAAGGCGATGAACTAGCTACCGCCAGGACTTTGCAGGCATTAGCCAACGTAACTACAGACCCAGAGACTAGTGAGCTGGCAAAGAGTGATGCCGATTATTTCTTCGCCAAGCATTAGTAGCTGAGTACGCAAGTCTCAAGGACCTGGTGACCGAGGGATTGCGCCCTTCGGATTGAACAAAAGTCCTCAGGGGGGTGACGATCTCGAAAGCGATCCAGCTGGTGCGATGAACCAAAGATAAGGAGCGCAACCTGCCGGCTCTTCCGTCATACTGCTATGAAGTACTCGTCTAGGGAGTTCCCTGGATTTTGCGCAGGTCGATCACTGTCTCCTCCGACTTGAGGAGACGACGCATCGTATCCTGGTCCACATCTGCCACCTTGAGGATGATGCGGATGCGATTGGGCGATGCCGCTGGGAACGACGACACGGTCGTGACGAGCCCGCCTGCTTCGACGATGCGGTTGAACAGAGAGGC
>DASVKR010000028.1:0-2991 GCA_036385275.1 Candidatus Cryosericum sp.
GTTCCGAGGCAGACTGGCTGGTTGGCATCAATGCTACCCGGGGACTGACGAGGCGCAATGGGTCGCTTGTTACGGTGGGGCGTGTGCAGACACCAGTTCTGGGACTCATCGCCAAGCGCGAGAAGGAAGTCCAGGCATTCATCCCCGTGCCCTATTTCGAGGTCGACGCCGAGTTCAAGGTCGTGCCGCATGGTGAGCCGACCTATGCAGGACTATGGCACCGAGGATCCGAGAGCAGACTCGCCGACCAGGCAGCCGCCGAAGCTGTCGCCAAGAAGTGCTGGGGGCATAAAGGGGTGGTTGCGTCGGTTGCTCAGAAAGAGAACCGTATGCAGGTACCATATCTGTATGATCTTGGACTCCTCCAACGAGAAGCAAATGGCCTGAACGGTTTAAGCGCGAGCCGCACGCTCAGGGCAGCACAGTCTCTCTATGAAGAGAAGCGCGCCATAACGTATCCGAGAACAGACAGCAAGTATCTGCCCAAGGCGCTTCGCAAGGAAGTCGTCACTGTGCTTGGCGACCTGGGGACCGGAGAATATGCCTCGTACGTGCGACACGTGCAGCGTGAGGGGTGGAAGATGCGGTCCTTCGTCTTCAACGACGAGAAAGTCAGCGATCACTATGCCATCATTCCGACTGGCACGCGGCTGGACCGAAGCACGCTCTCTCATGACGAGAGCGTAGTCTATGATCTGGTTGTACGCCGGTTCCTCGAACAGTTCTACCCTGAAGCGGTTCTGATGCTTACCCGTGTCGAGACTGTTGTCGAGGGCGAGACTTTTGGCAGTGACGGCAGAGTCGTGAAGTTCTCGGGATGGCTGGAGGTCGCCCCACGCGAGGCCGACAGCAAGGACTTGCCGGACCTCAAGGAGAAGTTGAGTGTCCAGGCGTTCAGGGTTGAGAGCGAACACAAGCTGACCAAGGCTCCGGCGCGGTTTACGGACGCATCCATTATCGCTGCCATGGAGACGGCGGGGAAGCTGGTCGATGACGAGGAACTAGCTGAGGCAATGAAAGAACGTGGCCTGGGGACTCCTGCCACACGTGCAGAAATCATTGAGAAGCTTATCCGGACCGGCGTTGTCGAGCGGAAAGCTCGGAGTCTGGTCGCCACAAGGCGTGGTGTCGACCTGATCGATCTCCTTGAGGCGATCCAGTTGTCGGATCTTGTGGCTCCGGACCTTACTGGAGACTGGGAAATGAGTCTGCGCAAGATAGAGAAGGGGTCATTGGACAACGTGGAATTCCTGGACCGTATAGAGGTGTTCACGCGTCAGATGATCGAGAAGATCAAGGGGTACGAAGCTCCCACGCAGATCGGCATCGAGTCGGCGGAACCACTGGGGATATGTCCCATCTGCGGCGGCAACGTGCTTGAGCGCCCTTCATCGTATGTCTGCGAACACCATGGTCGCAAGAAGACGGACTGCAAGTTCAGCATTCCGAAGATGATTCTCAGACGCCCCATCAGTCGTGAAGAAGCCTTGCAGCTTATGACCGAGAAAAGGACGGAGATGCTTGACGGATTCGTGAGCAGGCGCGGGTTCAAGTTCAGTGCGCGGCTCCTGCTCAAGCCCGACAACAAGTTGGAATGGGAGTTTGCTGAGGGATCGGGTGGCAGTTCTGCGGCGACCGAACCCGTCGTCAATGAGGAGCCATTGGGTCGTTGCCCTGTGTGTCAGGGTTCCGTTGTAGAGACCACGGAGCACTACCGGTGCGCAGTGGCTGACTGCCGCTTCCAGATGAAGCGAGTCTACGCGGGCAAGACCATTGACCGTGACATGGCCCGCAACCTGCTGGAGAAGGGAAAGACAGAGCTCATCGAGGACTTCGTATCAAAGTACAACAGGCCGTTCTCAGCGTACCTGAAACTCGGAGACAAGGGCAGAGTGGAGTTTGAGTTCCTGAACAAGGGACCACGGACGGGGAGGCGAGTAGCCGGTCACGCAGCGAAGGCAGGAGCCCCCACAACGAAGACGACAAGGGCAGTGTCCTCCACAGCAAAGACAGAGAAGAAGAGGACCGGCATAGCAAAGACAGAGAAGACAAAGGCTTCCACAAAAAGGGCAGCCCCGAAGTCATCCAAAGGCAAAGGCGGTGCATCATGATTCCATTCAGTGCGATTTTCAGTGTCGACTTCTTCTTCAGTCTTGGATACGTGGTACTGTCGATAGCGGGACTTGTGCTGGCAATCTCCTACAGGCGCTCCCAGGAAGGGAAGGTGAGTCTGTTCCTCCTGCTGACGACAGCGCTGGTGGCTGCATACTACACTATGCAGTGGGTGTTGAGTAGCTTCGTTTCCTTCTATGTCAGCAACTATGCGGCGGCCCATCCCGAATTCCAGTTTCCCTCATGGATGAACGTGGCTCTCGCCATCCTGTTCACTACTGTGAACTTAGCGTTTATTGTGACACTGATGCTGACCGCCTGGTTTGCAGTCAGGACGACCCGTGCAGAGAGTATTGTACTTACGCAGGGTCCCGAGGAGATGAGTCCAGAAGAGCTGACCTCCGAATCTGCCGTGGATATCGAGCAGTCCGGGACGTCTGGCGACACCGCATCTCCGGCCGAACCATCCGTTCCTGGACCCGAAGCATAGTCCATGGACCGTGAGGAACTGTATCAGGTCATCGTCGAGAGGACGCCGTCGCGGAACCTGATCAAACACATGCTCGCTGTTGAGACCATTATGCGTGGCCTGGCAGTGCACTTCCATGAGGACGTCGAGAAGTGGGGTCTGACCGGCCTCGTCCATGACATAGACTATGGTGAGACCAAGGACAAGCCAAACATGCACAGTATTGTCGGGTCAGAGCAGCTGCATCTGATGGGAGTGCCTGAGGACATCTGCTATGCAGTGCGCGTCCACAACGCGCTGCATGGCCTGCCGCGCAAGAGCATGATGGACAAGGCATTATACGCTGCGGACCCACTGTCCGGCCTCATTGTCGCGTGCGCTCTCATTCGACCGGAGAAGAAGCTTGCACT
>DASVKR010000029.1:0-16607 GCA_036385275.1 Candidatus Cryosericum sp.
CGCAGAAGGGAGTTCTATCGATGCGGCCAACATCCTCAAGCCGGCGTTGTCGAGAGGTGAGCTTCAGACAATTGGAGCCACCACGCTTGGAGAGTACCACAAATATATCGAGAAAGACCCGGCGCTCGAGCGCCGATTCCAGCCGATCGTCGTCAGCGAATCCACCGTACCCGAGTCGATCGAAATCCTGAAGGGACTACGCGACAGGTATGAGGCTCACCATCAGGTAACCATTACAGACGCGGCCATCGAGGCTGCTGTCAGGCTCTCTGTGAAGTACATCACGAGCCGATTTTTGCCGGACAAGGCAGTCGATCTCATGGATGAAGCCAGCGCCAAGGTAAGGCTTGCTTCTACCGTTCCAAGTGACGAATACCGTCAACTGCAGGATGAACTTGACAAGATCGAGCGGGAGAAGGACGACGCCATTCGCAATCAGGAGTTCGAGAAGGCGGCGGGTCTGCGAGACCAGGAGCGGGACGTTCACGACAAGATCGAAACGATGAAAGGAAGCTCGTTTGTGGCATCGGCTGCACGGGAAGCAGTAGTGAGCCCGGATGACATTCGCGCTGTTGTGGCTCTGTGGACCAACATTCCAGCCGCGCGGCTTGCTGAGGATGAACGTGCAAAGCTGCTTCACCTCGAGGACGCTCTCCGAACCAGAGTCGTTGGGCAGGACCCGGCTGTGGCCCTCATGGCAGAGGCCCTGAGGCGTTCCCGTGCGGGACTCAAACATCCTACGAAGCCCATCGGGTCGTTCCTGTTCCTTGGCCCGACAGGAGTGGGGAAAACCGAACTGGCACGCGTCCTGGCCGAAGAGTTGTTTGGCAGTGAGTCATCGCTCATTCGCCTCGACATGAGCGAGTACATGGAGAAGTTTGCTGTGTCTCGCCTGGTTGGAGCCCCTCCCGGCTACGTAGGATATGAAGAGGGCGGGCAGTTGACCGAGGCCGTGAGGCGTCGCCCATTCAGCATTGTCCTGTTCGACGAGATCGAGAAAGCCCATCCAGACGTCTTCGATATTCTGCTTCAGATTATGGACGATGGACGTCTGACCGACTCGAGTGGAAGGACGATCGATTTCCGGAACGCCGTCATCATCATGACAAGCAACATAGGAGGCGGGTTCAATCGGATGGGCGGTCTCGGGTTCAAGCTTCCCGGCGAGGGTGGTGAGGCAGAGGCTCATACCGCATCCATGATGGATGAGCTCAAGCACAGCTTCAAGCCGGAATTCCTGAACCGGGTCGACGAGATCGTCGTGTTCAACCAATTGACGGTCGAGGACATCGAGAAGATAGTAGCGATCCTGCTGAAGAGAGTAACCAGGGAGATCGAGGAGGAGGACATGCACCTCCAGTTCAGCCCCGAGCTCGTGTCGTATCTTGCGCGCAAGGGCTTTAACCCCGAGTATGGTGCCCGGCCGTTGCTGAGGTTGATCCAGCACGAAGTGGAAAACGAGTTGTCATATCGGATCCTGCAAGGTGAGTTCAAGCATGGCGATACCATCGTCGTGACGAGCGACGGCCAGAAGGTGGTCTTCGAGTCAGCACTGAGAGAGCCTGCGCCGGCAGAATAGGCCGGGGCCATGAACCCGAAAAGCATACGGAACTTCTGTATCATTGCCCATATCGATCACGGTAAGTCCACGCTCGCTGACCGTTTCCTTGAGCGAGCCGGCTTCATTCTGAAAAACAAGGGAGATCAGGTCCTGGATCAGATGGACCTCGAAAAGGAACGCGGCATCACGATCAAGGCACATCCCATCCGTCTGACCTATACGGCGCGAGACGGTTCACCGGTGGTGTTCAATTTGATTGATACGCCCGGTCACGTCGACTTCAACTACGAGGTCTCGCGCAGTATAGCCGCATGTGAAGGGGCGGTGCTTGTTGTAGACGCGACCCAGGGTGTCGAGGCGCAGACTGTTGCGAACACATACCTCGCTTTGAATCACAACCTCACCATCGTCGTTGCTGTCAATAAGATTGATTTGCCAAATGCCGACGTGGACGAGACCAAACGGGAGATTGAGGAGATCATTGGACTTGATGCCTCGGACGCGGTACTTGTCAGCGCAAAGACGGGGTTGGGAGTCGACGAGCTGCTTCGCGTTATCGAGGACAAGGTTCCGAGTCCGTCCGGCGATGCTGGTGCTCCCCTCAAGTGCCTCGTCTTTGACTCGCACTTTGATACGTACAAGGGCGTAGTTGTTCACATCAGGGTTTTCGAAGGGACCATCCAGAAGGGAGACCATGTCCGGTTTATGGCTACTGGCACCGAGTTCGACGTCGTCGAAGTAGGGTACTTCGAGCTGACACCTCTCGTGACTGAGGTCCTGACAGCCGGAGAGGTCGGCTACTTTGCCGCTGTGATCCGCGTTCCTGCTGAGGTCCATATCGGAGATACCGTGACGAGCGGGGTCCGGCCGACCGCAGAGCCCATACCGGGGTACCGGCCGGTGCTCCCAATGGTGTATGCCGGGCTCTACCCTATCGACGCCAATGACTATGAGGGGCTCAAGTCGTCGCTTCAGCGGCTCCAGTTGAATGATGCTTCGCTCACGTTCGAGCCGGAGTCTTCGGGGGCCCTTGGTTTTGGGTTTCGGTGTGGGTTCTCCGGACTCCTGCACCTGGAGGTCATCACGGAGCGCCTCCGCCGGGAGTACAACCAGGACATTATCGTCACCGTTCCGAATGTGCGGTATCGCGTCATCAAGCGCAATACGGGCGAGGAAGTTCTTGCCGATAGTCCTTCGAAGTTTCCCCCACTGGGAGAGATCGAACGCATCGAGGAGCCTTTCGTCAAAGCCGAGATTGTGGTGCCGCATGATGCTATTGGAGACGTCATGGAACTCACCAATAAGCGCAGGGGCATCTACATCAACATGTCGTATCCCGAGAGTCGGCGTGCAGTGCTGGAATATGAACTCCCGCTGTCAGAGATCATCACGGATTTCTTCGACCGGCTGAAGTCGATCACAAAGGGGTATGGAACGCTTGACTATGTGCTGGCAGGGTATCGCAAGGAACGGCTCGCCAAGGTCGATGTCCTGGTCAACGGAACGCCCGTCGACGCACTCTCGTTCATCGCCCACGAAGATGAAGTCCAGCACATCGCAAGGTCGATGCTGCAGCGGCTGCGCAAGTACGTTCCCCGGCAGATGTACGAAGTTGCGCTGCAGGCTGCGATCGGTGGAAAGATCGTAGCGCGCGAGAACATCGTCCAGCTGCGCAAGGACGTCCTGGCCAAGTGTTATGGCGGAGACGTCACGCGAAAACGGAAGCTTCTGGAGAAACAGAAAGAGGGCAAGAAGAAGATGAAACAGATCGGCAAGGTGAGCATCCCCCAGGAGGCGTTTCTCTCTATCCTCAAGCGTGAGTCGAACGACTAGACCGGTCGGCGTCTATATCCACATTCCCTTTTGTCGCAGAAGATGCAACTACTGTGACTTCCTGTCGACCGGAGGGGCAACGGGTGTTCCCGGCGAATATGTGGATGCCCTGCTTTCCGAGTGGGGACTGTGGGCTGATACATTGTGCCGGCAGGACCTTGGCCTGCAGTCCATCTACGTGGGCGGTGGTACACCTTCCCTGCTGGAGCCTCTGCAACTTTGGTGGCTGATCGACGGGGTGAGGTCGGTCATACCAACCCTGCCGGATTGCGAAATCACTATGGAAAGCAATCCAGACAGTCTCGATGCTGCGAGAATCCGGGTGTACGCCGACGCGGGTATCAACCGCTTGAGTGTTGGAGTCCAGAGTTTCAGTGATTGCTCGCTGGAGAGACTGGGACGCCTGCATGATTCGGCAGGGGCCGAACGTGCACTTCGGCAGGCGCGGGAGGTGGGGATTCACAACCTGTCGCTGGATCTCATGTATGGACTTCCCGGCTCTCTGCCGGGTGAAGAGGTTGCTTCGCTGAGACACGCCATCGAGCTTTCGCCAGAGCACATCTCCTGGTACAACCTGACCCTGGCTGCCGGCACCCCGTTGGCCACGTCCGTCGCTGAAGGCCGCGAAGTCATGCCAGACGACGACACGGTTCTGGCAACGATGAGGGAAGGATGGAGCCTGCTTGCAGAAAGTGGATTTGAGCACTACGAGATCTCCAATTTCGCCCGCCCCGGTTTTGTTTCGCACCACAATCTCGGCTACTGGCTGTTCACCGACTACGTCGGTCTCGGCCTCGGAGCGTCTGGATTCGTGTCAGGCAGAAGATGGACGAACGTCAGTGACATGGCAGTGTACCTCACTGCCGTTCTGGACGGCAGGCTTCCTGTCGACAGTGAAGAACGACTCGAAGGTCGTCCTCGGGAAGGCGAATATGCCATGTTACGCATGCGCTTGCCCGATGCCGGCCTCAATTTCGCGACCTTCACCGACCTGTTTCAGGAAGATGCGCGCGTCATATTTCGTGACGCTCTTGTCCAGCTCATGGACGATGGGCTCATCAATGTCCTGGAAGACAGGGCTGTATGTACACAGAAGGGCCTCGAACTGAACAACCTCGTGGTCGGGGCTTTCATCTGAGGACAACAAAAGCCCCGGCCATCAAGGCCGGGGCTGGTGGTGACGAGCGTCCCCTGTCAGTGAGAAACGTTGAACCGGAAGTGGGTGATCTCCTTGTTTTTCACCACGTAGCTCTCACCCTCTATCCGCAGTAGCCCCTTCTCCTTGGCAACCTTGAAGGAGTTGTCGGCTTTGCGGAAGTCATCCAGCGAGATGACTTCCGCTGCGATGAATCCGCGGGCGATATCCGAGTGGATCTTGCTTGCAGCACCCCGGGCACGGGTGCCGGCCTCGATGACCCAGGCCTTGCACTCGTCTTCTCCCGCCGTGTAGAAGGTCTCGAGCTTGAGCAGCTGATATGCTCTGCCGATGAACGTATCGATGACCGATCCGGACAGACCAAATTCCTGGAGAAACTCGAGTTGTTCGGCAGCAGGAAGTTCGGCGATCTCGTGTTCCAGTTTTGCATCCAGCACCATGACCGTTGCGTCTACCTGGTCTGCAGCAGCAGTGAGAGCCGCCTCGAGGTTTCTGGCGGCGGTTTCGTCCGTCATCCCAATATTGATAACATGCATCACCGGCTTCAGCGTGATGAACGCGTAGGAAGTGAGAAGGCTCTTGTCTTCATCGGTCAGACCGAGGCTGCGCAGCCCCTTTCCTCCCGAAAGGCATGACTGGGCACTCGAGAGGAGGTCCCGTTCGCGTTCGAGCACAGGCGTCATCTTCTCCTTCTTCATACGCTCGAGCCGATGTTCCACGATTTCCAGATCTACCAGGGCAAGGTCCAGTTCGAAATTCTCTATCTGATCCCTGAGGCTTGCGGCAGAAGACAACTGCGTGAATGCGTCGAATACCTCGACCAGCGCCTCGACGTTCTTCACGTCTTTCAGCAGTTCGTTGCGTCGTGAAGCGTTTTCCTGGCCGGACGGTATGCCCGGAACATCAGCGAACTCAACGCTGGCGGGCGTGGTCTTCTTGGGCTTGAAGACGTCTGCCAGGTAGTCCAGGTCAGTGTCGGCGATGCCAACAGCCGCGAGGTTCGTCTTGGACTGTGATACCTGCGTGATTCCTCTGGTCAGTGCTCCGAACAGCGTGGTCTTGCCCGTTTGAGGCAAACCAATTATTCCAATCTTCATTGGCAACTCCTTCTCATGTGCTCGTTCATGCTTGTGGACTCTTGTTCAGTATACTTGCGTCATAAACGTGTTGCAAGGATCGGGAGGCAACGGGCCTCGTGGGACAGCAGGAACCTGGCCAGGACGAGCTGTCAGGCTATTCCTTCTGCAGCCGGCCGATTGACATCGTGAGGATGACATCATACACTGTCGTCTCTGGAGACAACCTATCAGATGAAGATCAAGACGGTACGTGGAGCGCTGCGCGCTGTGCAGCGCAAGATAGTCGCGAGTCGCAGGGAGACGGTGACGTACTCCAGTGAACTCGACAAGACCTATGGTCTGCTTGCGACGGACAAGGCGTGGTACATCACGCGCCTGCTGCGTAGCGAAGACTATGTCGACTTCGGGGGTCTTTTCCCCGAGCTGGCGAAGCAGATTGGTTGGACCCAAGGCGTAAGGCTCGCCAGACAGGGTCTTTCTGCGGCTATCGGCGCCACTCGGAAGCTGCCGATACACGGCACGGGGTCGAGCATCCTGGTGTTTGTGGACGAACATGGAAGATTCCTGCAGATCGGCCCTGCGACGTTGATGGGGTTCTGTGAGTACATGGGACTCACGACCGGTCGCGGCAACAGCTGGTATGCCTTTCCGACGATCATCCTGAGCCCGGTGTTTGGCAGCGAGCGCGACACAGACGAGCGGGCTGCACTGCAACGAGCGTCACTCATCTCCCAGGTCAACAGCACCGAAGCCGATGAGGACACGCGCAAAGAGTACTTCGTCGATGCCGTGGTCCAGCTTGGCCAGCCAGATACGCAGGCAGTGCTGGACTCATCCATCTCTGCAGGGGTTCCGACTACCTCCTTCGACCAGTTCGATTTCGCGGGTGACGGGGCAGTGTTTGCCGTCCTCAGCGAGATCAACCGAAACCTGACTCGCATACGCGAGTTGCTGGAGAAGACCTCATCGAAGTGAGGACCGGTCGCGTGCGGCATCTGACCGTCGCCGTAGCAGCCATTCTCTCTGGAGCATGGCTCCTGTCGGTTCCATTGCCCTTGTCGACGAACCTTCTGGCGCATCGGATGGTTCAAGTCGCATCGCTGGATGCTGTGCAGATCGCCAGGAACGCAGGTATTGTTCTCGGTTCGGGAGCAAGTGTAGAGGTGAAGAGCACGGCCGGCGGCATGAAATTGGTGACGCACTGTCAGCAGATGATCGGAGTGTTGCGGGCGGGGTCGTCTTCCGATGGAACTTGGGATGCGCCGCGAGCTTTCGGTCCAGTGAGATTTGTCCAGGTGAGCGAGAAAACGATAGCGGTACGCGAACGGATCCCGTACGACATCCGGTATGTACCTGAGCAGTCGGCAGCCAGAGGGCAGGTGGTCGTGTGGAAACCCGGTACAGGTGGGGTGCGCGAGCGCATATTCCACCTCCTCTACGAGGACGGCACGCTGGTATCGCAGGTCCTGGTCTCCGACTCGTTGCTCAAACCAGCGGCCGATGAAGCACTGGCTGTCGGGAAGTCTATCTATGGCGGTGGAGCGATGAACGAGTTCTACATGGAGGCCACCGCTTACTCGCCGACGGTTCAGGAGACGGACGGCAATCCGTGGATGACAGCCTCGGGGATGAAGTCTGGACGTGGTGTAGTGGCCGTCGATCCGAAGGTAATACCGCTCGGCACCAAGCTCTATGTGGAAGGCTACGGGTACGCAATAGCCGGTGACACGGGCGGCGCCATCAAGGGCGACCGAATCGACGTATTCTTCTACTCGTCTGACGAGATGGTGAGATGGGGAAGGCGCTGGGCTCGTGTGTTCGTTCTACCGTGACGAAGAGCAAGTCCACAGCATGAACACGCTCACTCCAACTGCGCTTCGCGACTTGCTGAGCCGGACGGGTGTTGTCCTCTCCAAGCGTCTCGGGCAGAACTTCCTGGTCGATGGCAACGTTCTTGCCTCCATGGCTTCATTGTTCCCTTCAGATGAGAACGTGGTGTTCGTCGAGGTAGGTGCCGGGGCGCTTGCTCTGACCGGGATTCTTGCCGAGCGTGGCAAACGCGTGATTGCCTACGAGATTGACGAGCGTCTTCGCAAGGTGCATGACGCCCTTCTGGCCGATGATCCTCTCCGGACACGCATCGAACTGAGGTATGAGGATGCCCTGGAGGCGGACTGGTGTTCCCTGGGACATGAGGGAGAGTTGCTCGTGCTTATGGGGAATCTCCCATATCTTCGGTCCTCCGAGACCGTCCTGAAGCTCATTCGAACCGATTGCATCGGGCAAGCCTGCCTGCTGTTCCAGAGGGAGTTCGCAACCCGTCTTGCCGCTCATTCCGGGAACGGTGACTACAGTTCGCTGTCTGTCGTGGCCCAGACATTCTTCGATATCAAGCGGCTGCTCGAGCTTTCGCCTGACGTGTTTTTCCCGCGTCCTGAGGTCAGCTCGACCCTTCTGGGGTTTCTCAGACGTCCAAGTGGATTGGGGGACACCGAAGTCGCGCCATTCATGCGATTTGTTCAGCAGTCGTTCCTGCACAGGCGCAAGAAACTGGCCGACTTTTTTCGCCGACTTGGTGTCCCGCTCACGGGTGAGTTCGCCGAGACGTCTCAGCTTCGCCCGGAGGTCCTTACGCCCTCGGAGTTCATCGACTTGTTTCGGGCGGTCTCTCAGGTGACTCGCGTCTGATCGAGGGCGTCCAGAGCGCCCTCCGTGTTGCCTTTTCCCTCATCGGGAGTAAAATCACTCGGTAAACCAAGTCATCCTATTTCGGGAGGTATGCGATTATGAAGATTCAGAACGATGCACGTTATGCGAAGTCGGACGAGTGGGTACGCGTCGAGGGTGGCGTTGCGTTCGTCGGAGTCTCTGATTACGCCCAGGGCAAGTTGGGGGATGTCGTATTCGTCGGTGATATCTCCGTCGGCTCGACATTGAAGGCAGGAGACGTCCTGACTTCCGTCGAATCGGTCAAGGCGGCCTCAGACGTCTATACGCCTGTGTCGGGCAAGGTTCTCGAAGTCAACCACGAAGTCACCGCGAAACCTGAACTCCTTAACAGTGACGCGTTTGGAGCTGGCTGGCTGGCGAAGATCGAGCTTTCGAATCCGGATGAGTTGAATGGCTTGATGAGCGCTACTGACTATGCAGAGTATAGAAAGGAATAGGTTCTCGTTCATCCCGGCGACAGGTGATGAGCAGCAGGCGATGCTGCAGAAGATCGGCCTGCAGTTTGATGATATTGTCAAGTGTTTTGCGGGCAACTCCTGCGTAGAAGGCGGTCTCCATCTCCCCGACGGATTGACGGAGGACCAGATGGTAGAGTACTGGGACACCATGATGTCCCGGAATTCCGGCCCCAGGAAGGCTTCTCTTCTGGGCGCCGGGGCATACATGCATTTCATTCCAGCTGTCGTCCCGCACCTTGCATCTCTCCCGGGTTTCATCACAGCATATACGCCATACCAGCCCGAGATAAGCCAGGGGACGCTGCAGTCCCTGTTCGAGTTCCAGTCCTTTATGGTGGAACTCACCGACATGGAATTGGCCAACTGCTCCATGTACGATGGGGCCTCGTCGACCGCTGAGGCCTTGCTGATGGCTCATCGCGTCAAAAAGGCCGACCGCGTGCTCGTGGCCGCCACGGTGAACCCGAACTACCTGGCAACGGTCCGCACCTACCTGGAACCGCATGGGATCGCCGTCGATGTCGTCAGGATGAATGACGGCGGGCGGGTATCTATGGAAGACCTCGAGTCGCAGCTGTCTGCCTCGGCGTGCAGCGCAGTACTTGTCCAGAGTCCAAACTATCTGGGCATTATCGAAGACCTCGGGGCTATCGGAACGACCGTCCACGCGCACGACGCACTGTTTGTCGAGTCCTTTACGGAAGCTATGGCACTGGGGCTGCTCAAATACGGTGTTGGCAACGGAGCAGACATCGTCGTCGGTGACGGGCAGTCGCTTGGTCTTTCGATGTCATTTGGTGGACCGCATCTTGGCGTCTTTGCCACCCTGAAGAAGTACAACCGTGACTTTCCTGGTCGAATCGTCGGTGAGTCCATCGACACAAAGGGTCGCCAGGCATTTGTCATGACGTTGAGAGCGCGCGAACAGGACATTCGACGCGAGAAGGCGACGTCCAATATCTGTTCGAACCATGCGCTCAACGCACTGACGGCGGCTGTATTTCTTGGCAGCGTGGGCGAGTCGGGATTCAGAGCACTTGCCTGTGAGAACGTTGCGAAGCTGCAGAAACTGATCAGTGGACTCGAGGCGACCGGGCACTTCACCCGTGTTTTCAAGCAGAGTTCTGTGTTCAACGAAGCAGTCGTTGCCAGTTCGATCGCTCCCGAAGACATGCGCTCCCGTCTGGCGGGCGTTCCGGTGTTTCCACCGCTCGCTCTTGCTCGTGGCGTTGTCCCGGAAACCCAGGGGATGCCTCATACGTATCTGGTCTGCGCGACCGAGATGCTCAAGGATAGTCTCCTTGAGCAGGTTCTCGGCGCATTGAGCTGAGGTGGCGGAAGATGACTCTATATGAGAAGAGCGTAGCAGGTCGGTCAGCATTCTCATTTGGCTTCGAGGAGGACCGCGCTGCAGCCGAAGCGTGTGTCCCTGAGTTTGCGCGCGCTACGGTGAAACCGTTGCCACAGATCAGCGAGCTTGACCTCGTGCGCCATTTCACGAATCTGGCCAGGACGAACTACGGCGTCGATACTGGTTTCTATCCGCTGGGATCGTGCACGATGAAGTACAACCCCAAGATCAACGAGCGAATGGCCGCTGATCCAAGGCTCACTGTGCGTCACCCGCTGGATGATGCCACGGACAACCAGGGCGTCCTGCAGATGGAGTTCGAGCTGAAGGAGTCTCTGCAGGAGATCACCGGTATGGACGACTTCACGCTGCAACCTGCATGCGGCGCCCACGGTGAGCTCACCGGCATGCTCATTATCCATGCGTACATGCGTGACCACGATGCCAAGAGGACAAAAGTGCTGATTCCCGATTCTGCCCACGGGACGAATCCTGCGTCAGCATCGATGGCGGGATTCCAGGTTGTGACCGTCCCTTCCAACGAGCGAGGCGGGGTCGACATGGACGCGTTGGACAAGCTCATGGACGACACGGTGGCGGCCATTATGCTGACCAACCCGAACACCGTGGGACTATTTGAGGAGAACATCACGCAGATTGCCGAACTCGTGCATGCTCGTGGAGGCCTTCTGTATTACGATGGGGCAAACCTTAATGCTCTCATGGGGCTCATCCGTCCAGGTGATCTGGGGTTTGATGTGGTTCACCTGAACCTCCACAAGACATTCGCCACTCCGCATGGCGGCGGAGGTCCGGGCGCTGCCCCTGTGGGCGTCAAGAAATTCCTGGCTGACTACCTGCCGATTCCCGTTGTCGTGTGCAGAGACGGTCAGTACACCTTCGATGAGAACAGGCCGCATACGATTGGCCGCATGTCCGGATTCTATGGCAATACCGCCGTACTCGCCCGTGCCTACGTGTACATCAAGATGATGGGCCGGGACGGTCTTCTGGCGACAAGCCGGGCAGCAGTCATCAACGCGAATTATGTCAAGGCATTGCTGAGCCCATATTTCCCGCCCGCCTACGACAGACCTGTCATGCACGAAACCGTTCTGAGTGCAAAGGGCTACGACAAGTATGGCGTGACTCTGCTCGACATCTCCAAGCGTCTCATGGACTATGGGTATCATCCCCCGACGATTTACTTCCCACACTTCCCGCCGTATGCAGAAGAGGTCATGATGGTCGAGCCGACCGAGAGCGAGAGCAAGGAGACGATGGACTTGTTCTGCGACGCCCTCATCAAGATCAGCCAGGAAGCGAAAGAGAATCCGGACCTCCTGCTGTCTGCTCCACATGATACGGTAGTGACCCGCGTCAATGAGACGTATGCAGCTCGTCACCTGGTCACGAGTCATCGTGACAAGAAAGGAACTTGACTGAGTGCTGAACCTACGTGAGACAATAGACCGACAGGTCAGTCTTGCACTCGGGGACCTCCTCTCTGCGGAGGAGGCCCCTCTTGCAGTATGCTCGCTGTCCCGGCCCGGCTTTCTCGACTACACGCTTTCACTTCCCATGAAACTGGCCAGAATCCGGCACAAGGCCCCTGTCGTCATTGCGGAGGAACTGCAGCCTGCGGTCGCTGGCATAGCATGCGCAGCGCTCGCGGAGGCAGTCGCCCCCGGCTACATCAATATTCAGCTTTCGGATTCGTTTGTGGCTGATCAGCTGAACTCCATGCTCGGTGCAGAGCCTGGCGTGATGCTCCAGAAGGAGGGGAACGGCCAGAAGATCGAGGTAGAGTTCGTGAGCGCCAACCCGACCGGACCGCTGCATGTGGGCAACGGTCGTGGAGCAGTGCTCGGATCGGTTCTTGCCACGCTTCTGGAGACCCAGGGATATGATGTGGATCGTGAATACTACGTCAACGACTACGGGTCAAAGATGAGGCTCTTCACAGAGTCGATTGCGCACTACCTCTTTCCGCTGCTGGGGCTGGAGCATGCTATGCCCGATGAAGGTTACCAAGGAGCATATGTGCCGGATCTGGCGCAAGCCATCTACGACAGAAAAGGGTCGGAGTTACGTTCCCTGCTTGAGGGGCAGCGCCTTGCTGCCATAGAAGAGGACGCGAAGGAACTTGTGCTGGCATCGATTCGTGAGGCCCTGGAAGAAATCGGTGTCTCGTTCGACACCTGGTTCTCGGAGCGGTATCTCGTTGAAAACGGATGGAATGATCGCGTTCTTCAGCAGTTCCGTGATCGAGGTATCGTCTATGAGAAGGATGATGCCGTCTGGCTGCGGTCGACCGATTTCGGCGACGACAAGGACCGGGTCCTCGTACGGCGTAATGGAGAGCCGACCTACACACTCACCGACGCGGCCTACCACTTCAACAAGTTCGAGCGCGGGTATGTCAAGAGCATCGACGTCTTTGGTGCGGATCATATCGGGCATATCGTCCCCATGCAGGCTCTTATGAAGAGTCTCGGACTCCCCGATGACTTCCTGGAGGTCATCATCTACCAGATCGTACACTTCCTGCGTGGTGGGCACCGTGTCGTCCTCTCCAAACAGACGGGCGAGATCATCGAGCTGGCCGACCTCGTACGCGAGGTGGGCAAGGACCAGGCGCGTGTTTTCTTCCTTCTTTCTTCGGCTGACTCTGAGCTGGAGTTCGACCTTGAGGTTGCCAAGGAGAACTCACTCGACAACCCGGCATACTATCTCAAATATACACATGCCAGGCTTTGCAGCGTGGGACGTCAGGCACGTGGCATTGGAGCTGTTGTCCCTTCCGTGGCAAGCCCGGCTGACGTTTCGCAGCTGAAGACTGCTGAGGACCGTGAGTTGCTGAAGTGCTTGCTGAAAGCGCAGGATGAGGTCGATGATGCGGCAAGGACGAGGCAACCCCACCGGATCCTGTATCTTGCAAGTGAGCTTGCCAAGTCGGTCAACGTATTCTATCAGAAAGAAAAGGTCATCCAGGAAGACGCAGGCCTGGCACGGGCCCGCATGCTGCTCGTGCTCGTCTCGCAGCGTCTCCTGCAGGCGTATGCCCACGTTCTGGGCGTCACTCTCCCCGAATCAATGTGAATGAGCTCCCCGCATCAGTGCGGTGAGCACGAAGTGAGGTATGTATGAAGAACATCCGTAGGCTGCGGCTTGAAGCGTTCATACGGCGTAGCGTGGAGGGCCAGCTGATCATGATGGACGACCCCGACCTGCGACTCTTGACCGTGACTCACATCGAGTTGTCGAACGATACGCGGCTGGCGAAGGTTTACGTTTCCAGTCTGTCGAATGACGAGAGCCATCAGAAGGCTCTCATGGCAGCGCTGTCCAGGGCATCGGGCAAATTTCAGCAGAGGCTGGCGGCGGATGTCTCGATGCGCTTCACGCCCCTGCTTTCGTTCCATTTCGATCAAGGGTTCGTGAAGGGCACTCAGGTTGTCGAACTGCTCACTGAACTCGAAAAGAACGAAAAAGGGGATACCGCGGATTCATGAGGGGAAATGGTCTCGACGTCATTGCATCGAGGATTCGCGATGCGAGTGATGTCTTTCTCTTCACTCACGAGTTTGCCGATGGCGACGCTCTGGGTTCCATAGTGGCGCTTACGGTGTATCTGCAAGCAATGGGCAAGACTGTTCACGCGTTTGTCCCTGGCAAGATCCAGAGTGTCTACCAGTTTCTGGGTACGGATGAACTGCTGAACACTATGTCCGCTGCCCAAGCCACGGCTCACATTGGCGTTGCAGATGTGACATGTATGAGCGTAGACGCGGCCGATGTCGATCGTCTGGGTGAGTGGAAATCTCTGTTCCTCTCCGGGGCAGAGCGTCTGGTGATCGACCACCACGACACGAATGCAGGCTTTGGCGAGGTGTTTGCCATCGACGGTTCGGCCAGCTCGTGCTGCGAGATTCTGTTCGAGTTGTTCAATGTGATCAATCCCCAACTCATCGATGCCAGGATCGCTTCCGCCCTCTATGCCGGTCTGGTTGCAGACACCGGATCATTTCAGTACGCCAATACCACGGCTCTGTCTCTGGTGCACGGAGCTCAGCTCGTCGAATTGGGTGCATCTCCGGATGAGATCTCCCGTAGCGTCTACGAATCCAGGCCATACGGAAGCGTAAGGCTTATGGCTGCTTCTGTAGCAGCTTCGCGCCTCATGTATGGGGGGCAGGTGGTCCTATCCCATGTGACGCGGAACATGCTTGCGAACTCGGGCGCGCTGGATGAGGACACGGAAGGCATCACGGACGAATTGCGGCGCATTGCCGGAACAAAGGCGGTCGTGCTGTTCAAAGAGGCATCAGATGGATCGGTCAAGGTGAGCCTCCGCGGGAAGTACGGGTTCGACGTCAAGCGCATAGCAACCAAGTTCGGCGGCGGAGGTCACCTGCTCGCCGCTGGCTGTACCATCAGGAGCGAGCTCGCCGAAGCCGAAGTGCGCATCCTCGCCGAGCTGGACACCTACTTGGGGCCTTCTAGAATTTGAAACTCCTGCTGATGTCGTAGACCACCGGCACATGGTACATCGTATCGCCGGTGAACATCATGATGATTGCGAGCGCAGAAATCAGCCCTGGCAGGAACCAGAACCAGCCAGCCACGAACCTGATTACTGGGATGCGGCCCAAGACTGCGAGAATGACTTCCAGGACCAGCACAACGAGTCCTTGTGCCAGATGCAGGCGGAAGAACTCGTTCTTCTTATTGGCAAGAAGCGGGACGATCCAGAGGATACCCAGATAACACAGTATTCCAAAGACTAGATCGTTGTTGACAGTTCCATTCGTCTGTTGTTCCACGGTCGTCCACCCCCACACTAGGATATCAGCATGGTAGGTGATGCCGATGCTGTGTCAAGGGTTTTTGGCGTTGATGAGCGCTGAGGTCGGACAGGGATTCAGATACTCCTGGATGCCGCACGCATGACAACCTGTCTCACGGCATGTGGGGAGACGTTCGCCCTTCTCTGCGGACAAGTATTCCTCGCGGAGGAAATCTGTCGAAACGCCCGCATCGATGACTTGCCACGGCAGCTCGCTCTGCAGAGGAATACTGCGATACAGGAAGTCGGCGGGGTCGAGGCCTGAGGCGGCAATGGCCTGCCGCCACACGTGGAATGCGAATGACTCGCGCCAGGCATCGAATTTGGCCCCGTTCTTCCAGGCCGTCTCGATGACGTTGCTGACTCTGCGATCGCCCCGACTGAGAAATCCCTCGAGGAAGGCGATGCGCGGATCGCCAAACTCGATATGGACCTTGCCCTTGACGGCCCTGAAGCCTTTGCGGAGGTGATCGATCTTGGCATCGTAAGACTCAGGCGTATCCTGGGCGTACCATTGAAAAGGAGTGTCGGGGCGCGGCACGAACGGGTTGATGCTGAGATTGAGGGCGACGTCCCTGCGGAAACCTTTGCCAAACGTGTAGATACGGTTCACCAGGTCAACCATGGCATCGAGGTCCTGCTCCGTCTCGGTCGGAAGGCCGAACATGAAGTAGAACTTGACGAGATGCCAGCCCTTTCCAAAGACGATCCGCAGGGTTTCAAAGATCGATTCTTCCGTGATGTTCTTGTTGATGACGTCGCGGAGGCGCTGGCTGCCGGCTTCAATGGCAAACGTCAACGAGCCTTCGCGTGTCTGCTTGATCTCGTCTGCGAGATAGCCGGGGAAGTTCTCCATACGGAGTGACGGGAACGAAATGGCTACTTTGTGTTCTTCCCTGTACGCGCGCACGAGTCTGACCAGCCCGGGCAGGTCACTGTAGTCGGTGCTGCTCAGAGACAGCAATCCAACTTCTTCGTAGCCCGTGTTGGCGATGAGTTGCTCAAGCTGCTTCTGGATGGAGACTAGCGATCGCTCGCGGGTGGGGCGATAGGAGATGCCGGCTTCGCAGAAGCGACAGCCTCGGACACAACCGCGGAACAGTTCAATGACGCCCCGGTCATGGACGAGTTCGCGATACGGGACAATAGGGTTGACTGGAGCATATGCATCGTCGAGGCTCTCGACAATTCGCTTCCGCACAGTTGGGGGGATTCCCGATGAGACGGGTTCGGCGACAACGTACGGCGCACCATTGAGGGCAGGGCGTGTCTTGTACAGAGATGGGACATAAACGCCCTCGACGTCGCGCGCCAGTGTCTGCAGCGCATCGTGACGGCTTGCTCCGGCTGCGCGCGACGCTGCAAGGTTCTGCACAATTTCTGGAAAGAGGTCTTCGCCATCGCCGATACCGAATGCGTCCACGAAGGCGGACATGGGTTCAGGGTTGGACGCGCAGCTGCCACCTGCAATGATAATCGGCCACTCGCTCCGGTCCTCCGACCGTACGGGGAGCCTGGCCAGGTCGAGCATGTTGAGCAGGTTCGTGTAGGCGAGTTCCGTACCGAGGCTGAAGGCAATGACATCGAACG
>DASVKR010000030.1:0-12826 GCA_036385275.1 Candidatus Cryosericum sp.
TGAATGCCTGGACTTCCTTCTCGCGCTTGGCGATGAGTCCCAGAACTGGTGTCTGCACACGCCCCACCGTAACAAGCGACCCATTGCGCCTCGTCAGTCCCCGGGTAGCATTGATGCCAACCAGCCAGTCTGCCTCGGAACGCGCCAGCGCCGCCCTGCCCAGGTTATCATACCCAGATTCGGGACGGATATGCTTGAATCCATCACGAATGCTTTCATCAGTGTAGGAGGACAGCCACAAGCGTGACGAAGGTTTCTTCCCCCCGGCCTGCGCATAGATATTCCGGAAAATCAACTCCCCCTCGCGACCTGCATCGCACGCGTTGATGACTTCGTCCACTTCCTTGGAGGCGATGAGCTTCTTGAGTGCGCCGAAACGCCCCTCGGCTCCCTCGAGAACGGAGAACCTGAACGCCTCAGGGATGATCGGCAGGTAGGAAAGCAGCCATTGCTTGTACTTCTTATCATAGTCTTCGGGCTCTGCCAATCCAACAAGGTGGCCCACCGCCCACGAAACTATGTAGTGTTCGCCTTCGTAATAGTCACGGGTCTTCTTGCAGTGATCAATGACTGCAGCAAGTTGCTCGGCCACACTCGGTTTCTCTGCTATGACAAGCTTCTTCACGGCTGCTCCTTGGATGCCTCGACAATAACGGCCCTCATTATACACACAAAAGACCCCAGGCAAGTGTCCGGGCTTCTCAGTCCACGGGGTCGAGCATACAGCCGCCTGGCGAACGATGTCGTGCAAGAACCGGCATGCGCGCGAGTCCTCTCGCTACATCGGAGCCCGTGATCCGACTCTCTGACGCCTTTCGGTACGAGACGACGGACAATCCTGCAAGAAGCACGCTAAAGTGCGATCTGCTCATCGTTGAGAAACACGTGTATGCCCCGACCCGCAAACGGACGGGGCGCCCTGGGCAAACATGGCCACAGAAGCATAGAATACAGAGAGACCCTTCACAAAAAGGGAATTCACTACGCCGGGAATACTGAATCGATCCGCGTTTTGACACAACCTGTTTGTCATGACACGAACCGTCATCGTCCCCCTGTCCTTCCGTCCTCCTTCCCGGCGTCCCTCAATCTCCTTTGTGCCTCTGTGGCGAGTACTCCCAATGAGGTTGTTACTCGATTGTCCGCTTGCTTTCGAGCTCTTCCACGATCTTCGCATGGCTCGCCCTCGTCATCGGGTAAGTCGCTAGGAAGGGCAGGGCTATGAAGATGGCAACCGCAGAGAGCGGGCCGAAGAAGAGCTTGATGCCGAAGAGGGCGCGGTCCGTCGTATGGGCCGCGTTGGCTACGTAGCCGAACCACGCGAGGGACCAACCCGCGAGAGCGATGCCAAAAGCATTCGTGAACTTCGTAATGAAGTTCCACATGCCATAGTAGAGGCCTTCCTGACGCTGTCCCGTCCTGAGCTCGTCGTACTCCACGACATCGGGAAGCATGCTCCAGGGGCAGACCCACTGGGCAGAGAATCCCATGCCGGCCACAGCTCCGATGACATAGATGAGAGCGGTGGGATGATGGGGCATGAAGAAGGTCGTGGCGCAGGCAATCGCGGCGATCCCGAGGCCGACCGCGTAGGCCGGTCCCTTGCCGATGCGGTCCGTGAGGAGCTTCATCGGGTAGAGAAAGAGACCGATGGCGCCAAGCATGACAATCATGACCATGGGCAGTTCCTTCGTCATCTCGAGCTGGTAGATGAGGTAATACGGCAGGAGCGTCGTCAGGAGCGTGAACGCGAGGTTCGTGAGAAGGAAGCAGCCCATGAGCCACATGAAGGGCTTGTTCTTGAAGGTCGACGCGACCGCCTTGAAGGGTGGTATCTTCGCGGGCTCGATCGCGTGCGTCTTTTCTCTCACGCCGAAAGCGGTGATGAGGACTGCTATCATGGCGACCACGCCGAAGAACGCGCCCATGCAACTATACGAGGCATGCCGTGAGAGCCCCATGTTCTTGAAGAAGAAGTCGGCCACAAGGGTCGTCGTCGCGGCACCGAGGATATACCCCAAGACCGTGAAGATCTCGCGAACCGTCGTGATCGACGTGCGCTCGTCGTAGTCGCGGGAGAGGTCGGGCGTGAGAGCCGAGTAGTTGACCGTGATGATCGTGTGGGCGGTATCGAAGAGGAGGAAGGACAAGAGCACTACCCAGAACGCGGACGCGCCCTGGAGGCCCACGGGAATGGAGAACAGGAGCCAGGTGACGAGGGCGAGGGGCACGGCGCCGAAGAGGAGATAGGGTCTCCGTCTGCCCCAGCGGGTCTTCGTGCGGTCCGACAGGTAACCGAAGAGAGGATCATTCACCGCGTCCCAGGTGAGTTTCCCGACCATGAGAGCGGACCCCACAACAGCCGGATTGATAAGAGCGACATCCGTGTAGTAGAACAGCAGAAAGAACTGCGTGATCGCGGTGAGCATGGATGCGCCCATGTCCCCGACACCATACATGACTTTTACCCGACCTGAGACTTTCTCCGACATGAGAACCTCCGATTTACAGAATGCTGGACAAACGATGATTCTTGTCTTTCCGCATCCACAGGGCCGCAGCGGCGAGGAATTCGTCGCCACGCACGACCTTCGCACGAGCGGGGTCGAGGGTCCGCACAAAGGCGGCAATGTCGGCCACGGTGGTCCGGTAAGCAAAGAGGTGACAGCCGACAAAGCGTGGAAGCGGCCCCTCTGCCTCGACGAGCGCACGGATACCCTCGAGGGTCTCATCTTTGGAAGCGCCTATCGCGGTTACGGGCGGCCACGCATTCGCCACGAAAGCCTTGTCGCCCACCATGCAGGCAGGCTTTCGTCCGAGGTGAAAATAGCCGGCCATGAAGCCCATGATGCTTTCGGCCTTCCCATGGTCACGCAATACTCTGCCGGGAGGGTCTCCGTTGTAGCTCGTGACGACTCTGACCCCGGCTTTCGCGCAAACCTTGGAGCTCTCCGTGAAGTAGGCCGCGAGGTCGGGGACGAGCGGCGGCATCACATAACCCGCGCCCGACGGGCCGGCGATGAGGAGATCACTCGGCGAAAGCTTGGAAAAGTAGAAACCAAGAAGGGCTGGCGCAAGCTCAGCAAGAAGGGGTTGGACTTCCCAATTGAACGGGACGCTTCCTCGCTCCGGGCGCCTGAAGCCCCCAAGCTCGGCGGTGTTCATGAGGGCGAGTTGGTCACCGTCGGAAAGCGTGAACGTCAGATAGACCTTGTCCTCCTCAAGCTCGACCGCGGCAGGATCCATGTGCCGCTGCACAAAGGGACCTCGGGCTGGGAGGCTCGAGTGGAAAGAAAAGTTGCTCGCCATGAAGGCCGGGGCGAGCCTCGTACCACAGGCGGATACGAGGAGCATGAAGGAGAGCTCGTCGTCCCTGTCAACATGCCATCCGAAGACCGTCGGGTAGGGCCGCGCCTCCACCGACCGGAGGATACGAACCATGAGAGCCGTCTCCGCGGCCCCTGAAGTGAGAAAGCGCACCGCAAGGCGGCGCAGGGAACCGTCGAGCCCGAGGCCGAAAGCGACACTCCGGAGAAGCCATGGCCCGGCCATGAGGAAGAGGAGGATCGCATGGCCAACCTCTCGCAGGCCGCCCTTCTCGAAAGACGACAGGCCCATGGCAAACAACCTGTTTTCCACAATGTAGTCCGAGAATTCCGGCCGCCTCCATGCGGGCTCGGAACAGGCCACAGCGGCTTTCTCACAGCGGGGATACAGGTTCCTGAAGGCCCAGAGATAGAAGGCGGCTCTATCGTCGAATTGGCGGCGGAGATCCTGCACGACGTCGAGGCCAAAGCCCTTCGCCCAAGGGATGAGGCGTGGTGGCACAACGAGAAGATCGTCGAGACCCGCGTAGACGAGAGCAATATTGATGGTGTCAACGAAGGATGGATCGTAGATCACGAACCCGTGAAAGACGGACCTGTGACGCCGGACGAGCTCGTCGAGGTCTTCAACGCGGTCCACATCAAGATCGTATGCCTCAGTGTAGTAATCGAGGTTGTCGAGGTCGCTGTGCGCAAGGAATTCGCGGTATCGTCCGAACCAATCCTCCTCTGTCATCATCACAGAGTTAGTCCGTCTCGAGGACGGGTCGTCGGAGACACCATAGTCGAGAAAGATCCTCGATTCATCCCGACCGTCCTTTGCCCCCCTGTTGACGAGCCCCTGGAGGGCCGCCGCGAGCAATCTTTCCTCGTAGCCGAAGGCGGAAATGTCGAGAAGCTCGACCTTGGATTTCTTCATGCCCGTTTCTCTTCTCCCCACAGTTCAAGAGCCTTCGCCTCCCAACCTGGAAAGTCGGCTGGATCCACCGGATAGCGGAGGAAATGCTTCTTGAGTCTCCCCGCCTTGCGGGTCGCGGCGAGGAGCCGACAGAGGCTCAATCCGTCGAAGCGGCCCGTGAGGACCCCCGAGGCAAGAACCCACACCATCCGCGCGATCTTGACCGGCCCCATCCGCAGCTCGTAGGTCGTGTTGAGCTCCTCGAAGTCCTCGCCGGCGAAGATGACGTGCTTTCTGTAGAGATAGTCGATGTCCTTTCGTGAGAGCTCTGCGGCCGCAGGGAGTTGCGCGTAGGATGCGGCGAACTTTGCGCCCTGACCGCGGAAGTACTCGACGTTATACGGCCACAGGGCGCCCACCGTCGCGCTGCCCGACTTCAGTGCTGCGACAGCCACGCGAGCGGCTATCGCGCTTGCTGCGATTCCTGATACGACGCCCTCGCCCGAGAATGGTCGGTTCTGGAACGCGGCGTCGCCAACGATGAGGAAACCGGGGCCGACGCAGGACAGGAGGGAGCGGCGGAAGGGAACCTTGCCTTCCCTCCGGCCGACGACGCGGCCAGGATCTCCGAAGTACTCCTCGCGAAACTCGGCGTGCTTCTCCCAGGTGTCGTCGTAGTCCGCGGGCCGACTCATACCGATGATGACGTCATCCCCGTAGGATCGGTTCCAGAAGCCCTTGTGAGCAATGAAGGAATTGCTGCCCTTGAGCGCCTCGGGACCCGTCTCCGTCCTGAGCTCGAGACAGCACGAGTATACATCGGCTGAATCAATGGGGTCCGTCTCGACGCCGAGATCTCCCGGCAGCCTAGTCCTCAGGGCCCCCGTCATCCCTGATGCATCCACCACGAGGCGCCCGCGGGCCTCAAACTGCTCGCTGGCGACGTGTCCCCGCATCCCCACGATGGCATGGTTCGCAGCGCCGTGGTCGGCGACGCCTTCGATGATGGGCGCGGTTACGACATGACTCTCCAGGAACAAGACTCCAGCACTGCGGCCGTACGAATGGATACGTTGGTAGAAAAGGGGCATATTCATGACGAAGAAGGGGTAGTCGACCTTCTCGCATACACTCCGGTCCGGCGACCACATGAAGCTCCTCGTCTCGAGATGGATGAGCTCCGGCTCCACGGGTTCGGGGATATCGAACTCCGCGAAGGCGCGGCGGTCCATGTGAAAAACCTCGATGTTCGTCCCAAGATCATCGAGTCGTCTTGCCTCGAGAACGACCACTTTGAGACCCGCCTGGGCCATGTGCCACGCGAGATACGAACCTGCAGAACCCGCGCCAACGACGATGACGTCCGCATTGATTTCGCGCATAGATCTCCCCATACGGACATAGAACTGACAAGAACTGCCATTCAGGCTCCTGAGACGATCCATTGGCCTGCTGGAGGCTTTCACGCCACCGTGCGGCACCCTGCAACCCATCCGGACCGAAAACCTGCCTGCTCAGCTACGGCAACGCCTGTTGATATCAATTTTAGGCGTAACAATTGCGCGTGTCAAGCTGTTTGCTGGCTTGACCACGGCTCCACCCGATCTTGACGACGTGAATTCTCTTCCCCCGAGGCATCCTCGATCACGGCGACGACGCTCATGGTTCTATCGCAACGAGGGCACAGAAGTGCTTCAGAGGGGCACAGGAACGAGCGCGTTGTCGCATCGTCTGGTTCTGCACCCGTTGTCCGTGATCCCGCTTTCTGTCTATTATGCCAGTAGATCGAGGTCTTCCACGTCGGCAACTTGACGTATACAATGTGGTGACATCTGCGAGAGATCGGGAACCTGCAGGGAGCCACGATCCGGAAGGTCAGAGTGTCGCCCTGGACGCGACCTCGGCAAGATGCTCATTCTGCATCGCGGACGGTCTTTCTGTCATCGACATCATACATCACCACAGCATGATTCTTCTTGATCAGTTCTCTCTGGAGAAGATTGCCTGTTCTTTCATCTACTTGTTCTCTGAAAACGAAACCGTTTCTATACACAGTATCGCCTTCCCTTGAGAAGGACTCATCTTCCGTCCTGATATGATATCGAACATCCAAAGGCCTATTCGCACGCAGTTCTCCACACAAGTACTTGTCCGTAACACATGCAATGAGCTGGAATGTGGTATCCGTATTGTTCTTGAACCGATAGTCCAGATAGTTGTACATGATCGATGTTCCTGTTCCAAAAGGAATCTGCCTGCCAAAATCGGGGAACAGATCCATTTCATCATGATGGTGGTGTTCGACAATGTCCATGGGTGAATGCAATACTATGAAGTGAATCAGGTTTGTGAATTGACACATTCCTCCGCCGATTCCTTCAGACACCTTTCCAGAACTGATGACAAGCCCCTTCTTGTAGCCTTCTTTCTCACTGCACCTTCCGGCCAGCTTCCAGAAAGAGAAGGTCTGTCCCGGACGAATCAGAACATTCGTAACCTTCGGGGCAGACAGAGACAAGTTAATGACTTTGTTTTCCTGGAGCAGAGGATCGACATTCCCGAGCACTCTGCGCATCAAGGACTTGTTCCTGTAGATCAGGAAAGGCAATGGGCTATCCATCTTGCTGGTCGCGAATTCCTGAGGAGAAAAGACGTTCTTCACGTCTCTTGCCAATGTGTTCTTGAGAACCGATATTTGGTACGTTGTCGGCGATATTTCGCAGAACAGTCTTCTACCCATGACGACCACTCCCTCAGAATCCAGGCAAGCTGTTCTTACACTATATCACGAAAGGGGTCATGTGCGGCCATGTCCCTGGACATGGATTCTCTGAAGTCCGTCATCAGCTCATTTGGCGTGGACTGCGTCGCGAGCAATAGGACAATCGCGCCCTGACGGCCTCGAGGACGACTTGGATGCAGCATCATGCTGCTGGTGCGCCCGACAGGATTTGAACCTGTAATCTACGGCTCCGGAGGCCATCGCCTTATCCAGTTGGGCCACGGGCGCACACGTCGGCAAGTATAGCAGAAAGGCCGACCCTGACAAGGTCGGCCTTTGGCTCAGCGCCTCACAAAACGGGTCTCAGAGCTCAGCTATTCCACCGTCACGCTTTTGGCCAGATTCCGTGGCTGGTCCACGTCCAGGCCCTTTCCATCTGCCGTGTAGTACGCCAGAAGCTGGAGTGGCACAGAGTAGACGACCGGGGAGAACAACTCTTCGACCGACGGCATCGGAATGAAGTCCGTAGCGATGTCCTGTGCTCTCTTGTCTTTCTTGTCGGCCAGTACCACGAGAGGAGAATCGCGCGCGATGGACTCCTGCAGATTCGAGTAGATCTTCTCGTACAGCACTCCCTGGGGGAGGATGCCCACCACGGGCACATCCTGGTCCAGCAAGGCAATGGGGCCATGCTTGAGTTCTCCTGCAGCATATCCCTCAGCGTGGATGTAGCTGATTTCCTTCATCTTGAGCGCGCCCTCCAATGCAATGGGGTAGTTGACGCCGCGCCCAACATAGATCATGTCGTGGACTTTGTAGAGCTTCCGAGCGATCGTCTCCATGATGCCAGCATATTCGAGAACCTGCTCACATTTCTGGCTGAGACTGGACAACTGCGACGCATAATGTGCTGATGCCTCTGCGTCGAGCGTACCGTTGCGCTGTCCAAAATTGAGAGCTATGAGATAGAAGGCGATGAGCTGAGCCATGAACGACTTCGTGGCTGCAACACCAATCTCGAGGCCCGCCTGGGTGACGAACGTCACATCTGACTCGCGCGAAACGGTACTCTCGGGCCGATTTGTGATGGCGACAACCTTGGCACCAAGACTCCGTTGAAGCCGAAGCGCAGCGAGCGTGTCAATCGTTTCTCCCGACTGCGTGACAGCAATCCCCATCGTCCCTGGACGAACAATGGGTCGCTGGTAGCGATATTCACTGCTGAAGCTCACCTCGGTCGGGATTCGTGCCAGTTCCTCCAGAAGGTACTTGCCTACGCGCGATGCATGGTACGACGTCCCCGCCGCCACAATCGAGATGCGGTCTGGAACCGGCTGACCCTGGAATTCTTCGAGTTCGACGTGTCCATTGTCCATATCGATACGGCCGTACAGCGTATCCCTGATGACGACCGGCTGTTCATGGATTTCCTTCAACATGAAATGTTTGTAGCCCTGCTTCTCGGCAGAGGCGGCATTCCACTGAACGGTCATGGGTGTCCGATCGAAAGCGTGCCCGTCTTCAAGAGAATAAAACGCATATCCTTTGTCGTTGATCTCGACGACGTCCCCGTCGTGCAACGGGATGATCCGGTGCGTATACTCCAGGAGTGCCGGGGTATCCGAACCAAGGATCATCTCCCCGTCGCCAACGCCGAGCACCAGGGGAGATAACTTGCGGATTGCCACGATGCGACCGGGGAACGCTTTGGCCAGAACGAGGAACGCAAAGGCTCCGTCAAGCTGCAAAGCAGTCTTCCGCGCAGCATCGAGCAGGTCCGCGCCCGCGTCGATCTGCTCCTCCAGAAGATGAGAGATTACCTCGGTGTCGGTTTCGGACACAAAGACGTGTCCTCTCTGGATCAGATTATCTCGGAGTACCTGGTAGTTCTCGATGATACCGTTGTGGATAACAGCGATCGTGCCCTTGCAGTCCACGTGCGGATGAGCGTTCCTGTCCTCAACCCTGCCATGGGTGGCCCATCGTGTGTGTCCCATTCCGGTGGTGGCAGTATACTCGTTCCCCTTGATCGCTTCCTCAAGAGCCTTGAGCTTGCCACGTTTCTTGACGACGACCAGTTCCCCCTTCTCGAGAATGGCCATGCCCGCCGAGTCGTACCCTCGATACTCGAGCTTGCGCAGACCCTCAATGATGACAGGGACTACCTTACGCGGCCCAACGTACCCTATGATTCCACACATGTCACTCCTTTCCTTGCCGACCAGCTGACAAGAGGACACACTTCAGTCGATCTGCCAGCGCCATCAGACGTTTAGTGTCCTTGCCTTCAAGAAAAATACGCACAAGGGGTTCTGTCCCCGAAGGCCGCACGACCAGTCTGGCAGCATTGCCCAACTCCATGCGCGCGGCTTCGACCGCAGCCATAAACTCCGGGCATGAAGCAATGGACTTGTCTTTCACCTTGACATTCTCCGCAATCTGAGGATAGAGCTCGACCTCGTCGACAATCTCTGACAGGTCGCGCCCAGTCCCGGCAAGATATCCCAGCACTGCCAGGGTAGTCGCGAGGCCATCACCCGTGACGTTCTGGTACATGTTGATAATGTGTCCCGATTCCTCGCCACCAAGCACGAAACCGCCCTCGTTCAGACGGTCCAGGATATAACGGTCTCCAACGTTTGTCCGTTCGAGTCTGACCCCGTGGGGTTCCAGTGCCTTTTCCAGGCCAAGGTTGGTTAGAACTGTTCCAACGACTGTGTTTCCGGTGAGTCGACCCTCTCCCGCCAATCCCAGAGCCAGAACGTACAGCATGACATCCCCGGATACGCGGCGCCCGGAGCGGTCGACCATAATGACCCGATCGCCGTCGCCGTCATGCGCAACACCCAGATCCGCCTTCTCGGCCACTACCCGTGCGCCCACCGCGCCAGGGTGTGTGGACCCACAGTCCTTGTTGATGAGCCTGCCATCCTGGTCTGTGTTCATCTCGATCACCTGCGCGCCCAGCTGTCGCAGCAACGCCGGTGTCGTATAGCTTGTTGCCCCGTGAGCGCTGTCGACTACGATCCTCACGCCAGCGAGTGAGAGCCCCGGGTTGTTCTGCCTCACGAAGTCCATGTACTCCTCACGCGCATTCTCAACCCTGTGAGCGCCACCGACTTCGTCGCCATGCACTCGTGAAGGATTCCCGAGTTCGACGAGACCAATGTTCCCCTCGATCGCCTCCTCGTCTGCGTCTGCCAACTTGCGACCGCCAGGGCCGAAGAATTTGATCCCATTGTACTCCGGAGGATTGTGTGAGGCGGAGATCATGGCACCCGCCATGTACCGTGCCTCGCGAGCGAGAATAAGCGCGAGTCCTGGTGTCGGCAGTACTCCCAGGTAGTCTACGGACACGCCCGTCTCCATGAAGCCGGCACCAAGTGCCGCGGCAAGCATCTCCGACGAGACCCGTGGGTCCCATGCGATAGCAATAGCACGATTTGTCCGCTGAGCAAGGTGTCCATCGAAGTAAATCGATGCAGCCGCTCCCAGAGATAAAGCCAGCTTCGACGTGATTTGAGTGTTCACAACACCCCGGACCCCATCCGTTCCGAATAGATTCCTCTTAGCCATGCTTTTACTATACGTCGCTTGAGTCTGCACGCAAGATGCATGCTTCTGGTTCGACCTGGGATCTCCCTTCTAGAGACGTTCTTGCACTGAGGGCGCAAGAAGCATACAGAAAGCCGAGGCCCTGAGGCCTCGGCTCGTGGTACGGCAGTCTATCGTTTCCGTCAATTCTGTGGAGGCAGGCTCTTGCGCGAGTGACGGTGCCTCAGCCTCAGGATAATCCATGCGAGTGCCCAGATGAGAAGCCCGTAGAAAGCGATGAAGACCACAGAGCCGCCAAACCATGTCCAGAAGGCAGCCAGTCCGTGCCCAAACCGGGCAAGGGACTGGACAAACGCCGATCCAAAGCCTCGAGGTGCGACAAAGACCTCGGTCGTCTGGGCGAGCTGAGCGGTAACCGTGGCGAGCGACGTGGCATTGTCCATGTAGCGCTGTGGCCCCTCGTACTGGTCGATCTGCGTACGAACTGAACCCAGCTGTTCCTGAACTGCCAGCATGTCCTTGATGTTCGTAGCCTTCTTCAGGAACCCTACCAGCTGCTCTTCTTCTGCCCGAAGAACCTTAAGTCGCGCCTGGATATCTATGTATTGTGAGGTAACATCATCTGAACCACTGCTGCGGCTCGTAACGGTACCAAGTCCTGCAAGATCGTTCATGAGCTGGGTAGCTTTGGCCGCAGGCACACGCAACACGGCAGTCGCAAGCACCTGAGTGTCCGACTTCTGAAGCGACGACTGTGCCACGAAACCGCCGTACTTGGCAACAAGGATCTCACAGTCGCTGAAAGCCTTTTCTGCGTCGACGACGTCAAGGCTGAGGCTGGCGTTGAAGATGATCTTGCGGTCTGTCGCCGCTTGCTGATCGGCCGCCGTCTTTGGAACCGGGGCCGACGATTCCGTACCAGAGGTCCCTGCGGGCAAGCCCTTCAGGACCCCACCGGATGTCGCTACGCCCGGCTCCGGCGAAACAGCGCTACGCTTCGCGCACCCAGTCACGGCAATGGCCGCGACAGCGACGACAAGAATCAGCACAAGAAATCGACGTACTCGCAGAGATTGAGTCATACATGCCTCCCTATCCGGAATGGGCGCGTGAGCGCCAAGGGTTCATGGAATGAGACAGATGAACAACGATGAGGTGTCCAGGCTGGACGCCCAGGATGCCGGCGAACATCGTGCAACTGTACGAAGACCCGAGGGCTCCTGTCCTGTGAACCCATGAAGCGCCATGAGAGCGACGAATCCTCGGACCTCATCGGGCTGCAGCGTCAGGGCGATCTCACGTCCTGGGGCAGCAGTGTCGAGTTCGAGGGCAACGTCAGCATGTCTGGCCCTCAGCCACGTTGCCAGGAGCTGTCTGCGGGCAACATCGCCCTTAAGCATGACGCGAAAAGATGGTACTCGGCACGCAGCGTCAAGAACTGGGATGCTCTCAGAGCCGACAAGCCCCTTGGGGGAAGTGCCCTGAGCGCGGGTCTTTACATTCGGAGCAAATACTGCTGTCTTTGATGTGGCAAGCGACAGCGTACGCGGCATAACGGAGCCACCAACATACAGCGCAACTACAATAGCGATAGCCATGACCGGTGAGAATCCGAGCCATAGGCCCTGAAGCAAGCGGCGGCGCGAGCGGTGCACGCCGATGGCAGCAGTGACGGATTTTGCCAGTGAGCGATCCATCGGTGCAAACAGCGCTGATACCTCCCTGCGCAACTCCGCTGAAAACTCGAGAGGCAGCTCGTTGTCGCTCATTATCTCCTTGGTTGTTCTCATGTCATGTGTCATCACTTGTCACCATCTATAAGACGCGCTCAACGCCCCAAGGTTCCCGAAAGGAGTTTACGCAGTTCACCACGGGCACGAAAAACTCTGCTCTTGACGGTTCCCACTGGTACTCCAAGGCTGAAAGCAGCATCTTCATAGCTCAGCCCATCCAGATCGACGAGGGCAAAGGCTGCTCTGAACACGGGGTCGACCTTTTGCAGAGCGGCTTGCAGAGCGGACTTGACCTCTTCAACATCTGGACCATCGCTGGCAGTCTGGGGCGCCTCGACCGTCAGCAGGTCAGCTTGAGCGTCGCCAGAACTCACAGGGTGCTGGGACCGTTTACGGGCAGCGTCGATCCCGGCATTGGTGGCAATGCGATAAAGGTATGATGAGAGCCGAGACTGTCCCCGGAACTTTGAGAGACTTCCGTACAGCTTCAGGAACGTATCCTGTGTCACGTCATAGGCCAGATCACGATCGAAGGTCACACGAACAGCCACCGAGAAAACGAACCCCTCGTAGTAGCGTACGATGGCCTCGT
>DASVKR010000031.1:0-3233 GCA_036385275.1 Candidatus Cryosericum sp.
GGCTTCCGTAATAAGCTCGTCCCCACGCTGTGTGTGCGTCATGATGGCGACCTGATTGCCCATCGTGCCTGAACACATAAAAAGACCAGCTTCCTTGCCCAGCATTTTTGCGCCCAGTTCTTCCAGTCTGACGACAGTAGGATCCTCGCGGTAGACGTCGTCGCCGACCTCCGCCGTCGCCATGGCGTCCCGCATGGCCTGTGTAGGCTTCGTAACAGTATCAGAACGAAAATCGATCATGGTTCCCTCCAAGCAGATTGAGTTTACTGCGATGTGGACAACATTTAGACGTTCTCGACATTGACCGACTTGGCCCCACGGATCTTGCTGACATGCTCGACGATCTCGTTAATCGTCGGGTCCAGGAACTTATCGTCAGAACCAATACTGACTTCGACTCTGACCGCACCCTTGTCAATGCCAATGTACTTGACCATCTTGAGCGTGATGATATCGACCCCGACTGGCGGCCACAGCACATGCTTCAACTCCTCGGTCACGGTCTTGACGTCAAGCGTGGAATCATAGTCGATACCCTTCACTTCTTTCTTGTACTTACGAATGGCCGACCGGAGTCCGTCGACAGCGAGGACCGAGCAGTGCATCTTTACAGGAGGGAGACCCCCCAGCTCGTCGGCAGCCTGCTTCCATGTGATCGCCTCAGCCTCGTCGATCGTCTTGCCCTTGGCCAAGTCTGTGATGATGGAACCTGTGGCTATATTGGAGGCACAGCCGTAGGACTGGAATTTCACATCCTCGATACGGTCGGTTGCCCTGTCGATCTTGAGGTAGACCGTGATCTCGTCGCCGCATGCAGGCGACCCTTCAGTAGCACAAGCGTCGGCGTTTTCGATGATGCCGATGTTGTGCGGGCTCTTGAAATGCTCGATGACTTTCGCAGTGTACTTGATTGCCATGGTACCTCCTTATTGCACAGGCGGTCTGATCGTACTCTGGGCACGCAAGCGTACCACGATCGGAATTAGCTTTGCCAGAGCAGTATCGACATCGGCCTCGGTGTTGTACCGAGACAGCGTGAAGCGGATCGAGCCATGCGCCTGTTCGTGGTTGCGCCCGATCGCCATGAGAATGTAATTCGGTTTGA
Source organism: Candidatus Cryosericum sp. (assembly GCA_036385275.1). Classification (GTDB taxonomy): domain Bacteria; phylum Caldisericota; class Caldisericia; order Cryosericales; family Cryosericaceae; genus Cryosericum. Next base: position 1,106 of record DASVKR010000031.1, read on the forward strand.
GCGTCGCGGCCGCACAAGCTGAACCAGTGTCGACCACGACCCCTTCCATGTCAAGGAACATCATGATCGCTTCGCCCTCGATGAACAGGAAACTGTAACACAGATGCGACGCAGCCCTTCCGGCGCCATCCGGCCCATTGAGCAGAATATATGGAATGTGCTCACGGATGCCGGTGGCAAGACGGTTCGTGAGGCTTAGCATGTGCTCAACATCCTTGTCGAAGGTCGTGTACAGTAACTCAACGGCCTTGTCGAATCCCGCAATGCCCATCGTGTTGGGTGTGCCCGGAACAAGCGGAGAGTACGACTCCGAGCCAAAAGTGATGGGGCGTATCTTCGTGCCCTTTCGCACGTAGAGAGCGCCAACACCCTTCGGACCATGAATCTTGTTGCTGGAGAAGCTCACCAGGTCTGCCTTCACTGCGTCGACTTCCAGTCGCTGCGTCTGCAGTGCGCTGGCGAAATCCACATGATATGGAATCCTGCGGCCCACGTGCTGTGACGCCCCGGCAATGATTGTTCCTGCCTCGGCAAGAGGTTCGATCGTACCGATCATGTGGTTGACACCCATCAGGCTGACCATCGCCGTGTGCTCATTCAGGACTGACGAAAGTTGGTCGAGATCATACTTTCCCTCACCATCGACCTTGATGTAGTGAGCCCGGTAGCCTTCCTTCTCCAGTGCCTTGTACACCGCGAGCGTAGCAGGGTACTCGATCTCGCTGGTCACAATCTCCGGTTTGTCGATGGCCTGTGCCCACGTCGAGCCCCACAGGGCTATGTTGATAGCTTCAGTGCCACTTCCCGTGAACACGACCTCATTCTGCGACGCTCCAATGGCGGCTGCAAGCCGGTTCTGTGCTCTCTCAATGAGTTCTGCGGCGCCAGTGCCGCACTGCGTGAATGCTGCCGGTACCGCGTATTCATCAATAGCAACAGTACGCATCGCTTCCCAGACCTCAGGCGCGACCATCGTACTGCGAAAGTTGTCAAGATAAATCATTGCCTACTTCCTTTCCCTGCGGCGGGCAAGAACAGCCTCGAATGCAGGATTACTTCTTTCAGCCTATCACAAACAGAGCAAAGTCAATATGTGAAAAAGCGGTGAATGCGCGTCAACGCGTAGAGTGATGGCGGCTCAGCTTATTGTACATACCTCTCATGTCTCTGTAATGCTGGAGATCAGAACGGGCCAGTGCCAGCATCTGGCGAACAACATCGGGCTGACTGGGATACCGCTCAGCGATAGCACGGTATCCCATGAAAGCTTTATGTTCGGCTTTCACAACAACGCCGAGTCCCTGGAGCAGAGCACCGTAGTCGAGAACCTGTCCTGGCTTCAGAGAAGCGATGGCTTCCCTGTGCGGCTCATAGACAACGCCCGTATATGCACGGTGCAACTGCTGCAACAGTTGAACGTGGGCAGCTTCACCGGCTGCAAGCGAGCTGAACGTTGCCTTCAGACGCCTGTTGGGGGTCATCTCGACAAGTTGCAGGTAGCGAGTACGTGCTTCGACCTCATCCTCGATTGCGTCTTCCAGCAGTTCTTGGAGGCTTGTCGGCGCTCCTTGCGCTTCCCGCACAATGTGGTGTCCGACACGACCTCCCAGCAACCGAAGATGCCGCGGCGCCCGCCACAGCGTGCGAAGACTGAAGATCCCGCCAATCGTTCCTCCCTGCCTGACAATGTCATCCTCGAGCTGGGAGATCAGCTCATCACCACCACTCAAGCGACGCGTCATCACCAGGAATACGGTGACGCCTGCGAGCTCGAGCGAGCGGACAAATCCCGATACGGCAGGCACAACGGCTCCACTCCAGTAGGGAAAAACGAGAACAAGCCTGTCCCCTCGGCCGAACAACACACCGGGGGTGCCCAGTACGCCCAGGTCAAAGCCTCGGACTGCCCACCTCGCTGAACGCTTCCATCTCGCAGGTAGAGCCGTGAAGCGATCGGTCAGACCAAAGAGCGGGGCATCCAGTGCCGCCGCTATGCCTTCAGCTACCATTCGAGAATGCCCCATAACAGAGTAGAACACCGTCTTCGTTGTCATTGAGTTGCTCCTCTGACGCAATCAGCCCACCGCCATTGTAGCCGGTGGGCTGACGAATACAACGCGAGTCTCAG